>JACDER010000228.1 GCA_013816275.1 Actinomycetota bacterium
ACTCGGCAGGAAGAGCGGGGGCCTTGCTACCGCTGCCTGTTCCCGCAGCCCCCGCCGCCCGAGCTGGCTCCCAGCTGCGCGGAGGGCGGGGTGCTCGGCGTGTTGCCCGGAATCGTCGGCTCGCTGCAGGCGAACGAAGCGCTCAAGCTCGCGCTCGGGATCGGGCAGCCGCTCGTAGGCAAGCTCGTCCTCTTCGACGCGCTCACCGTCAACTTCACCGAGCTCGAGGTACGTCGCGATCCCACCTGCCCGGTCTGCGGCGACCACCCGACCATCACCGAGTACATCGACTACGTCGAATTCTGCTCGGCGTAGCGGGGAGCCTGATGGCCACCGTCAGGATTCCTCCCCCGCTCCGGAGCGAGACGGCGGGCGAGCCCGAGATCGCGGCGAGCGGAGAGACCGTGCGCGGCGTCCTCGGCGACGTGGCCGCTCGCTTTCCTGCGCTCGGCCGCCAGGTCATGAGCGAGGGCGAGGTCGCTCGCTTCGTGAACGTGTACGTGGGCGGGGAGGACATCAGGACGCTCTCCGGCCTCGACACGCCCGTCGAAGAAGGAACGACGATCATCCTGCTCCCAGCAGTCGCTGGTGGCCTCGACTAGCTCCGCGCCCTCGCTGCTCGACACCGTCGGCGGGACGCCGCTTGTCCAGTTGTCCCGGCTCGTCGCGGCCGCCGGGCTGCCCGCCTCCGTTCGTCTCTACGCCAAGCTGGAGGGCCAGAATCCGACCGGCTCGATCAAGGACCGGATCGCGAAGGCGATGATCGAGGAGGCCGAGGTATCCGGCGAGCTGGAGCCCGGGCGGGAGCTGCTGGAGCCCACCTCGGGGAACACCGGGATCTCCCTGGCGCTGGTCGCGAAGCTCAGGGGCTATCCCCTCACGTGCGTGATGCCCGAAAACGCGACCGAGGAGCGCCGCCGGCTGCTGGAGCTCTACGGTGCCAGGATCGTCGAGTCGCCGGCGGCCGAGGGCTCGAACGGCTCCGTGCGGGTCGCCCTCGAGCTGGCCGGGTCGCAGCCTGGCTACTACATGCCGTTCCAGTACGCGAACGAGGCGAACCCTCGCGCCCACTACGAAGGGACCGGTGCGGAGATCGCGGAGGCCCTCGAGCGCGTGGACGTCTTCGTCGCCGGCCTGGGCACGGGCGGGACGCTCATGGGAGCCGGCACACGTCTTCGCGAAAGCTTCCCGGACGTCGTCGTCGCCGCGGCCGAGCCGCTGCCGGGCGACCCGGTGATGGGCCTGCGCTCGCTCGAGGACGGCTACGTCCCGCCGATCCTCGACGTCTCGAAGCTCGACCGCAAGCTCCTCGTCTCCAACACCGAGGCCTTCGTCGGGCTTCGCTCGCTCCTCGAGAGCGAAGGGATCTTCGCGGGCATCTCTTCCGGCGCGGTCGTCCATGCGGCGGTCCGGCTGGCGAGAGAGCTCGAGGAGGGAGTGGTCGTATGCGTTCTCGCCGACGCCGGCTGGAAGTACCTGTCCGCCGATCTCTGGCGGCTGCGCGACGCCGAGCTCGAGCGAGCTATGGAGGGCCGCGTCTGGTGGTGAGCAGGCGGGCTTGGTGGAATACCCACGGCGCAGACTGTATTTCGCCAGCCCTCCTACTTACGGCGTGTTGAGCTCGGGCTTCAGGATCGGGCAGACGAAGCCGAAGACCGGGTGCTTCTGGAAAGACGCCGAGTCGGCGGTCGGGCTGCCGAACCACTCCTGACGGACCGGCGCCTTCACCTTCTTGCCGGACAGTCCGCCGGCGTCGATCCTGAGCACGTCGACGCCGCGATAAGCGTCGGCGGTGTAGACGATCTCGCCCTTCGGGTCGGTCGGCGACCAGTACGCGGCCCAGGTCGACCCGTTGGCCGGGATGTAGTAGCCGACCTGCTTGATGTCGGTCGGCGCGCGGTAGTCGAGGAAGCGGACGCCCTGCTCGTACCACCCGACCGCCGCAACACCGTCCTTTGCGTCGAACCAGTGCGACGAGCAGTTGACGGTTACGGGTGCCTTCGAGTCGACCGCGCCGCCGGTGAACATGCCGTTCAGCTCGGTCTCCCACGTGCCGAGCGGCGTGATCTTGCCCGTACTCAGCCGAGAGAGATCCCAGGTCTCGAACTTGCCCTGTCCGCGGCATCCGCCCGGTGGGACCTCGTCGGTGTCGATGTAGTCCTCCTCCGTGATGAGCAGCGTCTTCCCGCGCCGCTGTGAGTTGTGGAGGATGAAGTCGTTGTACGGCGAGGGGTTCACTCCGGCCGCACCGGTCGTTCCGAGCAGCTTCGGCGCGAGCGGGTTCGCGGTCAGCTTGTAGCCGGCCGCGCCGCCGCCGCCGACGTTCCAGACCGTGCCCGTGCTGTCGAGCTCGGTGTCGTGCGAGACCTTGAAGTTGGCGCTCAGGGAGGCGGCCGACTCGAACTTTCCGAGCGACTTCGGCGCGGTCGGCACGGTGAGGTCGACCACCTCGACCAGGTTGCCGCCGTCGAGCCATGCCTGCGAGCAGTCGCTCTTCACGAAGTTCGCGATGTGGCCCGATCCGCGGCCGCTGCCAGTCAGACCGAGCGGCAGGATCGCCTCCACGACCGGAGCGGTCCGGTTCGCGATGCTGATCACGTACAGGATCGATCCGAGGTCCTTCGCTTCCCGGTCGTTCACGACGAGGAGCGTGTTCCCGCACAGGTCCACGTCCTCGTTCTCGAAGTGCGGCAACGGAAGCGTGCCGACGAGCTGCGGCGAATCGGCCTTCGCGATGTCGAGCACCGTGATGCCGCCCCAGCCGCTCACGTAGGCGTAGTGGTCCTTGAAGTTCATCCCGGCGGCGGTGCCCGGAATGTGCGTCAGAAAGTGGACGTTGCTTGACGTGGCGAGAGGCGGCTCGGGCGAGATGCCTCCTCCTGCAGCCGGCATTGCGGTCAGCACGGCTGCGACGGCTCCTAGTGCGAGGAGCGCGATGAGACTCCTGGTTCGCCGAACACGGGCAGCCATGCGAATTAAATCGGCTACCCCCGATTTCTCGATTCCAAACGCAGCGGCGCTGTCGGTCCGCCACTCTGTGTCCGTGGTCGACCCTCTGTATCGCTGGCGAGAGCACGGGGAGAAACCCGACTATGCGGGCCTGCTCACCTTCGGAGCGCTGCCCTGGACGGAGGATCCCGCCGAGCTCGCCGGAATCGACGTCGCCGTCGTCGGCGCGCCCACCGATGACCTGACGTCTGACCGTCCGGGCGCGCGCTTCGGCCCGAGGGCGATTCGCGCGGCGAGCTGTCCCTGGGG
>JACDER010000033.1 GCA_013816275.1 Actinomycetota bacterium
GTGCGGTAATCGGGGCCGCCGCCTTTCTCGTCTATCGCTTCGTCGCGCGGCCGCTCGAGCGGCGCACGGAACGCGTCGGCCGGCTCGGACGCGCGGTGGCCGCCGGCGTGGTCGTGGCCATCGTGGTGGGCGGGATCGTGGCCGCTCATCCGGTGCGCCTGTTCGAGCACTTCAAGGCGCCGCCCTCGTACCCGCTCAACACACTCCCGTCGGCCCGGAACCCGATCAACGTTCATCTGCTGAGCGCGGGCTCGAGCGGACGGTGGCAGCAGTGGGGAAGCGTGGTGGACGAGTTCGAGAGCGCGCCGGCGATCGGGCGTGGAGCCGGCTCGTACGAGGCCTGGTGGGCACGGCACGGGACCCTGCCCGGGTTCGTCAAGGACGCCCACTCGCTGTATCTGGAAACGCTGGGCGAGCTCGGCATCGTCGGCTTCCTGTTGATCGTCGGCGCGTTCCTCACCGCGATCGTCGTCGGCGCGAGACGCGCCCTGGCGGCGCGGGGCGAGGACCGGCTCGTGCTTGCGGCGGTGTGGGCCGGGTTCGTCGCGTACGCCTTCGCGTCGGGCATCGACTGGATGTGGGAGATGACGGTCGTCTCGGTGGTCGGGATGGTGCTGCTCGGGTTGCTGACCTCCCGCACCGCCGCCGCCGATCAGGCGCCCCCGCGGGCGTTCCGGCCTCGCTTGAGCATCGCCGCCCGCTCCGCGCTCGCGCTCGTCGGGCTGGCCGTGATCGCCTCGCAGGCCGTCTCGCTGCTCACGAACCGTGAGATCCAGGCGAGTCAGGCCGCCGACAGCCGCGGCGATATCGCCACTGCCATCGCGAGGGCGAAGAACGCGCGGAACATCGAGCCCTGGGCCGCCGCGCCCTACGAACAGCTCGCGCTCGTCGCCGAGCACGCCCAAGATTACGGTCGTGCCGACGAGTGGATCAGGAAGGCGATCGCCCGAGACCGCAGCGACTGGCGGCCCTGGGCGCTGTGGGCGCGATTCGAGGCCGAGCGCGGGGACATCCGTGCCGCGAGGGAACGGGTGAACCACATCTGCGCGTTGAACCCGAGATCTGATCTCTACGCGAAGTACTGCAAGGCGCCGGGCGGATGAGCACGCTGCGCCAGTCGCGGGCCCCGCTCGCGGGGTCGATCCTGACCGGGCTCGTGGGTCAGGCCGTGTTGATCGTGAGCGGCGTCCTCGCCGCGCGGATCCTCGGCGTCCAGGATCGCGGGTACTTCGCGCTGCTCGTGCTCTTTCCGAGCGTCCTGGCCCAGATCGGCTCCCTCGGCCTGCCCCTCGCGGCGACCTTCGAGCTGAGCCGGGACCGGACGCGCTGGGCAGAGGTGATCCGGACCCTGCAGCGCCCGATGCTCGTCCAGTTCGTCAGCCTGGCTTTGCTCCACGCCGGGATCCTGGCCGCGGTCTTCTGGAGCGATCCGCATGCCGTGCGCATTTCCGCGCTGGTCAGCCTGTGCGCGGTGCCGGCGATCCTCGGCCAGAGCTACGGCACGGCGATCCTCCAGGGCCAGCAGCGATTCCTCGCCTTCAACGTCCTCAGAGCGCTTCCGGCCACGGCCTACAGCGCCGCCGTCCTCGCGATCTTCCTCGTCGGCGGGGGGGACCTCGAATGGGTGGTGATCGGCTGGGCGATCGCGTCGGTCGTCTCGGCGGCGGTGACCCTCGTCGTCGCCGTGCGGGGCATCGCGCTGCGATCCGCCCGGCGCGCGACGGGATCCCTGCACGCGATGCTCCGTTTCGGCCTGCGGGGGCTGCTCGGATGGACGTCGCCCGTCGAGACGTTCAGGCTCGACCAGGCGGTCGTCGGGCTCTTCCTCACGCCGGCGGCCCTCGGCCTGTACGTGGTCGGCCTGGCCTTCGCCAACCTGCCGCGCTTCATCGCTCAGAGCGTCGGTTACATCGCCTATCCACGGGTCGCCGCGCACCAGGGGCGGGAGGCCTGGCGCGAGCTCTGGCAGTTCTTCTGGCTGGCGGCCGGCGCGTCCGCGCTCGTCGTCCTCGGGCTCGAGCTCGGCGTCGCCCGGCTAGTCCCTCTCTTCTTCGGGTCGGAGTTCGACGGCGCGGTGGCGCTCACCAGGATCCTGCTGGTCGGAGCGCTCTTCCTCAGCGCCCGCCGCGTGTTGACGGACGGCGCGCAGGGGCTCGGCCGGCCTGGGCTCGGCACGATTGCCGAGCTCTCGTCATGGATCTTTCTCCTCCCGGCGCTCGGGATCTTCACGCCGCTCTGGCATGCGCGCGGCGTCGCGCTCGCCCTGGCGGTCTCGGCCGCGCTGAGCTTCGTGGTCCTGCTCGCGCTTCTCGTCCGGGGCCGGCCCGGCCCCGAGGCCGCTCCCGCTCCTGCGCTGCGCGTTCGAGGTGCGGAGTGATGGACTCGCTGCTCAGCCGCTGGCGCTGGCCGGTCTACGGCTTGCTCGTCTACCTGCCGGTGTCGGGGATCGCGGTCCTCGCCGCGTACCCGGGACGCACCGACCGCGCAGTGGCGGTCCTCGCCAAGGACTTCGTCTTCGTCATCCCCGCCTACGTCCTGTTCCTGGGCTACTTCCTGCTGCGCCGGACGCGGTTCTGGTTCCGCGGCGCGCCGCTCGTCCTCTTCGGGCTGCTCGCGCTCGTCGTGGTCGTCCAGGCCTTCAATCCGGAGCTGCCGAACCACCTGGTCGGACTGATCGGGATCAAGGTCTGGCTCTTCTACATTCCGCTGTTCTTCCTCGGCTATCACCTGGTCAAGAACCGGGAGCACCTTTTCCGCGTGCTCGGCTTGATGAGCCTGGTCGCGATCGTCCCCGCCGTGATCGGCCTGGTCGAGGTAGTCCTCTACTACACCGGCCATGCGCAGACCGTCTATGACGCCTACGGCGCCTCCGCCGCGTCGGCGACGCAGGATTTCACGACGTTCGTCCTCTCGAACGGCTGCACGATCCGCCGCGTGCCGAGCACCTTCTCGTTCTTCTACCAGTACTACCTCTTCGGTGCGGCGATGGTGGCCGTCTCGTTCGCCTGGTGGCGCGCATCGCGCCCCGCCGGGCGCCAGCTGTGGGCCGCCGGCGTCGTCTTCCTGGTCATCTTCGTAGCGGCGATGTTCAGCGGTGTCCGGCTGGCCTTCATCGTCATTCCGCTGCTCCTCGCCGCGATCATCGCGCTCGCGGCGCGATCGGCCAACCGGCTCCCATGGTCGGGCCTCGCGATCGGCGTCGCCTGCTTCGCCATCGCCGGCGGGACCGCCGCCGGTGTGTGCGGGTTCGCTGCGCATATCAGCCAGACGACCACGGAGGAGACGAAGGACGTCGGTGTCCGAAGCGTCAGCGAGGCCGTGCACAAGACGTGGCTCGGGCTCGGCGCCGGATCGGACTCGACCGCGGCCCGCTACGCGTTCCCGGACGTCAAGCTGGCGACATCCGTCGGCGCCGTGCAGGAGTCGTGGTACGTCAAGGCCTACCTCGAGCTCGGCGTGTTCGGGCTCGCGATCGCGCTCGCCCTCCTCGGGACGCTCATGTACCGCTCGGCGCGCGTCCACCTGCGCCTGCGCGATCCGCGGTTGAAGATCGTGTCGGCCGCGATCCTCGCACTGATGGGCTGGGTGCTCCTCTACTCACTGAAGGCCCAGTACCTCGACCTCGACCCGATCAACATCTACTTCTGGCTGTTCGCCGGGATCCTGATGGGGCTGCCGCGCCTCGAACGCCGCGAGGCCGCCGAGGCCGCCGAGCCGGCGGAGCCGGAAGCCGAGCCCGTCCCGGCGCAGGTGTGACCATGCGCGTGGCGCATCTCGTCTCGTACCCGATCCACTACCAGGCGCCGCTCTATCGCGAGCTGGCCTCCCGCCCGGGGATCGACCTGACCGTCTACTTCTACTCGGACGCGTCGGTCCGTGGCTACCGCGACCGCGAGTTCGGCCGCGACGTCCGCTGGGACACGCCGCTGCTCGACGGCTACCGGTCGAGGTTCCTTCCCAGCTCCGTGCGGAGCGCCGAGCAGGGCCCCTACGGGCTGGCGCCCAACTGGGACGTGCTGCGCGAGGTGCTGACCGGCGGCTACGACGCGCTCTGGATCCACGGCTACGCGCACTCGAACTCCTGGCTCGCCGCTGCGGCGGGGCCGTTCCGCGGAAGCCGCATCCTGATCCGCGAGGAGCAGACGCTCCTCCACGACCGGCCTCACCACAAGGCCGCCCTCAAGGAGTTGGCGCTGCGCGCGCTCTTCTCGCGCGTCTACGGGCTCTACATCGGGGAGCAGAACCGGCGCTACTTCCTGCGCTACGGCATGGATGAGGAGCGGCTGTTCCCAGCTCGCTACTGCGTCGACAACGCGTACTTCCGACGGCGCGCGGAGGAGCTCGGGCCGCGGCGCGACGAGCTGCGCGCGGGATTCGGGATCGACTCGGACGTTCCGGTCATCCTCTTCGCGGCCAAGCTGATCCCGAAGAAGGCGCCGCTCGTGCTGCTCGAGGCCTTCCGGCGCGTGCGCGAGCGCGTTCCGTGCGCGCTCCTGATCGTCGGGGAAGGCGAGCTTCGGCCGGAGATCGAGGCGGCCGCCGGCCCCGACGTCCACCTGGCCGGCTTCCTGAACCAGAGCGAGCTTCCGGCGGCCTATGTCGCCGCCGACGTCTTCTGCCTTCCGTCCGTATGGCACGAGACCTGGGGTCTCGTGGTGAACGAGGCGCTCAACTTCGGGCTCCCCGTCGTCGTCAGCGACAAGGTCGGCTGCTCTGCCGATCTCGTCCGGGACGGGTGGAACGGGTTCGTCGTGCCGGCGGGAGAGCCCGGGCCGCTGGCCGTCGCCCTGGAGAAGCTCGTCGCGGACGCGGATCTACGGCGCGCATTCGGCGAACGCGGCAGGGAGCTGGTGGGCGAGTACAGCATCGAGGCGTGCGCCGACGGCATCATGGCCGCGCTGTACGCATGAGGGTGCTCCATGTCATCCCGTCGCTTGCCGCACGGACCGGCGGTCCCGCGGTCGCGGCGATCGAGTTCGCTCGCATCGCCACGGAGCAGGGGATCGAGTCGGCCATCTATGCGACCGACGCTGCGTTTCCGGCCGCCACGCGCGAAGGAAGGGCGGTCGAGACCGACGAGCTGGCGCAGCGCGCGAGCGAGGTCTCGGTCCGCCTGTTCCCGGTACGCCGGCCGTACCGTCTCTCGGCCTCGCCGAAGCTTCGGGAGGCCATACGGGCCGACGCCCGAGGCTTCGACGTCGTCCACATCCACTCGCTTTACCTGTACCCCCAGCGGGTGGCCGGCAAGGAGGCGAGGCGGCACCGCATCCCATACGTGGTCTCTCCGCATGGCGCGCTCGACCCGTGGCTCCGTCGACGGGGCCGCGGTCGGAAGGCGGTCGCGGAGCTCGTCTGGCAGCGACGGTTGCTGCGGCAGGCCGCGGCGATTCATTTCACCTCAGAGGACGAGGCGCGCCTGGCGGGCACCGTCGCGCCCGGCGTTCCGAAAGAGGTCGTCCCGCTCGGGATCGACTGGAACGAGTTCCAGCAGCTGCCGCCTCCGGCGCCGTTCGGAGACGGGCCTGTGGTGCTTTCGCTCGGGCGGCTGGCGGCGAAGAAGGGTCTCGACTCGCTGATCCGCGCCTTCGCGATCGCCGGCCGCCGCTTCTCCGACGCTCGGCTCGTGATCGCCGGGCCCGACGATGAGGGGCTCCGGCCCGGGCTGGAGGCGCTCGCCCGGCAGGAAGGGGTGGGCGAGCGGGTCGTCTTCCCCGGGATGCTGACCGGCGCAGACAAACTCGCGGCTCTCGCTGCCGCCGACGTCTGGGCCCTGGCCTCGCACACGGAGAACTTTGGAATCGCCGTCGTAGAGGCTCTGGCCGCGGGCGTTCCGACGCTGATCTCGCCGGCCGTCAACCTCGCGGGAGCGATTGAGCGGGCGGGCGCCGGGATCGTCTCCGAGACGCGGCCGGAGCTGTTCGCCGGCGCGATCTCGTACCTGCTCGAGGACGAAGGGCGGCGGGCCGGGTACGCCGAGCGGGGTCGGGCGTTCGCGCGGGGTTACGACTGGATCGACCTCGCACCACAGATCGTGCAGCTCTACGAGCAGGTGGCCCGGTGGGCGCGGCGCTGACGGTCATCCTCCCCGTGAAGAACGAGGAGGAGAACCTCCCGGACGCGCTTGCGAGCGTCGCGTGGGCGGACGAGGTGATCGTCGTCGACTCCCACTCGAGCGACCGGACGGCCGAGATCGCGAGTGCGGCCGGCGCGAACGTCGTCCAGTTCGACTATGTCCCCGGCGGGCCCAAGAAGAAGGCGTGGGCGCTCGCCACCCTTGCGCCGCGCCACGACTGGCTCCTGCTGCTCGATGCCGACGAGCGCGTGCCCGAGGGCCTGCGCACCGAGATCGAGCAGGCGGTCGCCAGCGGCGACCGGGACGGCTACTACGTCGACCGCGAGTTCGTCTTCATGGGACGTCGCCTTCGCTGCTTCAGCCCGAACTGGAACATGCGCCTCTTTCGCAGCGGCCGCGGGCGGATGGAGGACCTCGAGCTCCACGACGTTCCGGGCACCGGCGACAACGAAATCCACGAGCACGTCACCGTCGGCGGCTCGACCGGCTTCCTGCGCACGCCGCTCCGCCATGACGACTACCGCGATCTCACGGCCTGGCTCGACCGGCACAACCGGTACGCGACGTGGGAGGCGCACCTCTACCGCAAGTTCCGCCGCGAGCCGATCGGCGTCTCCCCGCTCGGCTTCCTCCGGCTGGATCCCTTCCGGCGCAAGCGCGTGCTCCGCCGGCTCTGGGTGCGGCTGCCGTTCCGGCCGGGGATCCGGTTCCTCGTCTGGTACGTGGGCCGCCGCGGATTCATGGACGGGCGCGCCGGCTTCGTGTTCTGCGTCCTGATGAGCTACTACGAGTTCATCATCGGTGCCAAGCTGCGCGAGCTCGGCCCGTGATCGAGCTCGAGCCGCTGCTTCGGCCGGAACTCTCCCACCGGGACGAGGACGGGATCGCGGTCTTCTCCGAGGGGGGCGAGTACGCCCGGCTCCAGGCGGCCCACTTCGACGAGGAGGACGACGAGTTCGAGACGGAACGCCCGCACGGCACGACCCGGCTGTACCGGTGGCTGATCGAGGAGAAGTTCCGCCGAAGCATCGACGGGATCGCGGGGCTCGTTCCAGGCTGCACCGCGCTCGCGGTCTGCGGCGGCTCGGGCATGGACGCCGAGCTGCTCGCCCGGGCGAGCGCGCGGGTCGTCTCCGCCGATATCTCGCTCGGCGCGTCCCGGCGCGCCCGCGAGCGCGCGCGCCGGTTCGGCCTCGACGTCGTTCCCGTGGTCGCGGACGCCGAGAATCTCCCCTTCGCCGATCGCTCCTTCGATCTCGTCTACGTCCACGACGGGCTGCACCACCTCGAGCACCCCGAGGCCGGTCTCGCCGAGATGGCACGCGTGGCGCGCCTCGCTGTCTCGATCACCGAGCCGGCCCGGGCGGCGGCGACACGGCTAGCAGTCCGGATCGGGCTCGCGCTCGACCGGGAGGAGGCCGGGAATCGCGTCGCGAGGCTCGATCCCGCTGAGGTCGCCGCGCTCCTACGGGCGCGCGGACTCGACGTCGTTCGCGCGGAGCGCTACGGGATGCTCTACCGGCACCACCCTGGGGCGCCCTCGCGCCTGTTGTCGAGAGAGCGGCTCTTCCCGCTCACCGTGGCGGCCCTCCGCGCCGCCAATGCGGTCGCCGGCCCGCTCGGGAACAAGATGACTGTCCAGGCGGTTCGCAGGAGCCTCTAACGGAATGACCACGCGCCGCCCAGCGCGGCCGGGCAGCCCGTGCTTCGTTTCGTTAGTGGCTCATCAAGAGCCAGTGATTTCCGGCTAGGTGCTCGAACGAGTAGGCCGGAAGGAGCTCGCGGGCCTCGTCGACGAGCGCCGGCGTCGTGAACTCGACCAGGAGCGCCCGCTCGGCGTCCGACAGGAGCTTCCGGCCGCCGCGCAGGACCTCCACCTCGACTCCCTCGGCGTCGATCTTGATCAGGTCGGGAGGGGGCAGGTCGAGCGAGTCGAGTGTCTCGCAGCGGACGGTCACCCCCTCCGCGCTCTCTCCGGCGAGGCTCCACATCGCCGAGGACTCGTGCGTGTGCAGCACCGCCTCTCCCGGGGTCGCGGATAGGGCGACCTCGTGGATGGTGATGTTCCGGCAGCCGTTCTTCTCGACCGCGGACTGGAGCCGCCGCCGGTTCTCCTCGACCGGCTCGAACGCGTGGACGCTCCCCTCGTCGCCGACGAGCCTGGCGCCGAGGACGGTGAAGAAGCCGACGTGCGCTCCGATGTCCCAGAAGCTCATCCCGGGCCGAAGCAAGCGTGAGATCGCCTCCTGGACGGCCGGCTCGTGGAGCCCGGTCCAGAGGAACTTCTCCTTCTTCGTGTCGATCAGGAGGCGGACGCCCTGCGCTGGGCCGGAGCGCACGGCGACCCAGGCCGGGCCTTCGGGAGCAAGCCTGTTGACGAGCGGCCGCAGGAGCCGTGAGGCCGGCGAGCCGGTGGAGAACAGCCTCGCCACCGGGCCGGGGACGCGGTTCAGGACCGAGACGAGCCCGGGACGACGGATGAGATCACCTCCTCGAACCGGTCGCCGATCGCGGCGATGTCGAACGTCTTCTCCGCGTAGGCGCGCCCGGCGGCGCCGAGTCGCGCTCGCAGGTCGGCATCTCCCAGCAGCCGGCGCGCGCCCTCGACGAGGCCCTCGGCGTCGTCAGGCTCGACGAGCACGCCGGCGCCGCTCGACTCGACCACCTTCGCCGCGAGGTTGTCGGAAGGCAGGGCGGCGAGTAGCGGGCGCCCCGCGCACAGGTAGCTCAGCACCTTCGACGGGACGGCGAACTTCCCAGCGTCGCGCTCGAGGATGACGACGAGGACGTCACCGGCGCCGAGCACGTCCGGCAGCTCCTCGTACGGCTGGAAGCCCAGCAGCACCAGGTTCTCGCGGGGTCGTTCGGCCAGCCAGTCCGCCCCGAGCCCCTCGGAGGCGACGACGGTCGTGGCATCCGGGAGCGCAGTCGCCAGCTCGAGCAGCAGGCCGGGGTCGTGCTTGAGCCCGAGAGTCCCCGAGTAGAGGAGCACCGGCTTGCCGTTCAGCCCGTGCCGGCAGGCCCACTCGTTCGCCCGCGGCCGCACGGGCAGCTCGTCCACCGGAGCCCAGTTCTCGACGACGTGCACCTGCTCGGAGGGCAGGCCCCAGCGCAGCAGCGTCGCGCGGAAGTCCCCGGAAACGGCGACGACCGCATCGCTCTCGGCGAGCGCCCTGCGCTCGAGCCCGACCAGGGCTCGGCCGAGCGGACGGCCGACGAGGGGCAAGCGCCGTTCCGCTTCGGGCTGCATCGCGATGCTGTACAGGTCCTGGAGCCAGAAGACGAATGGGATGCGCTTCCGCCTGCAGGAGCGCAGGATGACGGCCTGGGCGAAGAGCGGGGTGTCACCCGAGAGGACTGCGTCAGGCTGCTCGCCGACGATTCTTCGGCCTACTCGGAGCCCGTAGCTCAGCTCCTGCCGCAGCCGTTTGGCCGGGGCGTACTTGGCGAACTGGCCGCCCATGTCGACCGGCTCGATCACCAGCGTCGGCGGGTCGTCGTCGCGCAGCTCGAGGTCGCCCTTCCCC
>JACDER010000229.1 GCA_013816275.1 Actinomycetota bacterium
TGTTCATCTCCGAGGAGCCGAACAGCTTCCGAAACGACCTGTTCCTCGTCCGTGCGGACGGAACCGGCCTGCGGCGGCTGGTGACCGACATCTTCGACGACCGCCCGGCCTGGTCCCCCGACGGGATGAAGGTCGCGTTCACAGGCCGCCCGAACAAGAACACGCTCGCCGTCTACACGATCGCCCCCGACGGGACGGGCAAGGCGCTGGCAGCTGCCGGAAAGCACGGCGAGACCGTGTCGGAGCCGACGTGGTCACCCGAGGGGAATCAGCTGGCATATGTCCGCGGGCGCTTCGCGGGCGACGGCATCGACGGCGATCTCTTCGTCGTCAACGCCGACGGTGTTCGGCGGCCTGTGACCACGCCGTTTTCGAGTGGAGCATTGGTGAGCTCGCCGACCTGGGCCGCGGGGCCGCTCGAAGGCGGGAAAGCGCCGCCCAAGCTCCGTTGGCTTTCGCTACCGAAGAAGCAACAGGTGGGCGGCAGGCCGGTCCTGGCCGCCGTGTTCGGCACGGGGAAGACGGCGGCCGCGCCCCAACGGGCGGATTGCGCCCCGTTCGTCGTCTGGCACCTCGGCAAGCGCAGCCGCTCGATCAACCCGTGCGGCGACGTCGACGTCCTGGTCGACCTTGCAGTTGCGGGAGACCGCCTCGCCTGGGTGACCGCGGCCGTCAGCCACACGGAGCTCCCCCAGTACCTCGAGGTCGCCGAGCCCGGCCGTACGTCCCAGGTCATCTCCACCGCGGAGGCCGACCCCGAGACCGGCGCCGGCGACTACGTCGACACGCTCCGTGGCGACGGATCGCTGCTCGTCTTCAACTTCTGGCACGAGAACGGCAAGGGAGCCGTGAGCAACCTGACCACCTGGCGCGTCCTTCCGCCCGGGTCCCGCTCGGCCGAAAAGTGCCCCGCGAGCACGGGGGACGTGGCCCCGGGATTCTCGCGGCGGCGCTGCCTTCGGCTTCGCGCAGGTGACGGAATGGCGCTCCTCTCCGTCTCCGGCGGACGGATCGTCGGGGTCAAGGCGGGCGGCCGGATCCTCGTCCTCCGCGGCGACGGGCGCGTCGCGAATCAGGGCCCGATCATCAATCCCACGCAATTCCTGGGAGCGCGCGTCCAGGACAAGCGCCTCATCATGCTGACCAAAGACTTCGTGATCGCGGGAAGCAAGCGATTCCGAATCGTGACCGGGATGGGCCTCCCCGATCCGGTCCTGCTCGGTGGGTTCGGCAACTTCGTCCTCTACCGCCGTGGCGCGGTCCACCTCGTCCGGCTGTCGGACGGGCGCGACGTGGCGTTGCGAGCCGTTGGGCAGGCGACGCCGGTCGACGCCCAACTCGGGAAGGCCGGGCTCTTCTACCTCTACAACCAGCTGTACACGCGCAAGCCCGGCCGCATCCTGTTCGTGCCGTTCTCGCGACTGAACGCCCTCGTCAAAGCGGGCTGACGCGGACCTCGAACAGGTCGCCGTCGAGCCTGGTCGCGACGGCGACGTAGGAGTCGAACCGCTCCCCGGCGAACCGCTCGAGTGCCGGCACGCTGCCGAACTCGGGGTGCCCGTCGATCGAGAACGACTTCGTTCCGTCCTGCAGCGCCAGCGTCAGCTCCTCTCCGCCGGCCTCGGGAAGCTCGATCAGATCGACGCGCCGGGCCGCGGCCGCCCAGACATCTCCGTGCCGCCGCACCGCCTCGACCCGGTACGGCGCATCCACCATCTGGTCAAGCTCTTCAGCGATCGGCTCGACCGCGGGCTCGGGCAGCTCCGCGTCGAGGATGACCGCGCCGTCGGCGAGGACGACGAACGTGACCTCGTCCCCCGGCAGGTCGGGGGCCTCGGCCATGATCACCGCATCCCAGCGCCTGGGGCGCTGGACACCGTGGTATCCGGGTACTCCGGGCTCGGGCGGTCCGGTGTACAGCGGCTCCTCGGAGCGCGGGTTCAGGCCGCCCTGGCGGGCAAGGCGTTCGTGCAGCTTCTCGCGCCGAAAGAACCCCAAGCGCTAGAGCTGAGGCTCGATCAAGCCGAAGCTGGAGTCGCGCCGCCGGTAGACGACGTTGACGTCCCCCGACTCAGCATTCTGGAAGACGAAGAACTCGTGCCCGACGAGCTCCAGCTGGAGAACGGCCTCGTCCGGGCTCATCGGCTTGACCGGGAACTGCTTCGACTTGACGATCAGCGGCTCGGCCACATCGAGGGCGGTGGTCGCCGGTTCGGTCACTTCGCCGCGCCCGGGCCGTCGGCGCCGCTTCTCACGGTAGCCCGTCACCTGGCGGGAGAGCTTGTCAACGAGTTGATCGATCGAAGCTTTCATGTCGGTCGACGTCTCGCGCGCGCGCAGCACTGGCCCCTTCGTCCAGACCGTCGCCTGGGCCACCTGGTTCTGCGCGATCGAGGGATTGCGCTCGACCGCGAGCTCGAGCTCGACTCTTGCGGGATCGCTCAGCTGCCGCTCGAGCTTGCGCAGCTTCGCCTCCGCATAGCTCCGAATCGAATCGCTGACCTCGAGGTTCTTCCCCTTCACCTGAAGCTGCATGTGGCGCCTCCTCGGTCGAGAGCGATCGTCTTGGGTTCATTCTACGAGCCCACGCGCACCGCCCGGGCAAGGGTGATCACGTGGATCTCGCGGGCACCGGCCGCCCGCAGGGCCGAGGCCGCCGCGGAAGCGGTGGCGCCGGTCGTGTAGACGTCGTCGACGACGCAGAGCGTCCGGGGGATCGCCATTCTTCGCGCCCGAAAGGCGCCGGCCACGTTCCGGCGCCGTTCGACGCGCGAGAGCCCCCGCTGCCGCCCGGCCCGCCGGCTCCGGACGAGCACGTCTCCGACGGGCAGGCGCCAGCACCGGCCCAGCTCGAGCGCGAGCTCGAGCGCGGGGTTGTGTCCGCGACTCAGCAGCCGCTCGCCGTCCGGAGGGACGAAGACGAGGCCCTCGACACCCGGAGCAGGAATGGTCTCAGCGACGAGGTCCGCCGCGGCGCGGGCGAGCACGCGGATTCCGCGCTCCTTCCAGGCCGAGACGAGCGCGCGGGCGCCGCGGTCGTAGGCAACCGCCGACCGGGCCGTCGCGAAGGCAAGCCGGCGTCCCGTGCACTCCCGGCACCGGGTGACGGGCCAGGCGGTGGGAACCCCGCAACGAGCGCAGAACGGGGCGCGCAACCGCCTAAATCCGCCGCGACAGGATGGACAGAGCGGCGTGCCGTCGCTCGAGCAGACCGCGCAACGCTGCGGCAGGAGCAGTCCGAGGAGATCCA
>JACDER010000230.1 GCA_013816275.1 Actinomycetota bacterium
CGAGCAGCCGTTCAAGATCCAGTCCATCGCCCTTCCGGACGCACTCGCGGGGCTCGACGTCCTGGCGAAGTCGCCGACCGGATCGGGCAAGACGCTCGTGTTCGCGATTCCGATCGTTGAGCGCACAGCGGCCTCGGACAAGCGGCCGAGCGCGCTCGTGCTCGTGCCAACCCGGGAGCTCGCGGCGCAGGTGACCGACGACACCCAACCCCTCGCTGCGGCGAAGGGGCTCCGCGTCGCCTCCGTCTACGGCGGCGTCCCGCTCAAGCGCCAGGCGACGTACGCGCGGCAGGCGCACGTGCTCGTTGCCACCCCCGGCCGCCTCGAGGACCTCGCCGAGCGTAGGCTCGTGGATCTCTCGGGTATCAAGATCCTCGTCCTCGACGAGGCCGACAGGATGCTCGACCTCGGCTTCAAGCCGCAGGTCGACCGGATCATCCGTCGCCTGCCGAAGAACCGTCAGACGATGTTCTTCTCGGCGACGCTGGACGGCGAGGTCGGCGAGCTCGCTCACGCTTACACCTCGAGCCCGTCCCGCTTCGAGGCGCACGCATCCACCGACACGGCCGAAGGCGAGACCGAGCACCGCTATGTCGCCGTCAATCCGCACAGCAAGGTCGAGACGCTCGTCGAGCATCTGTCCGGCTGGGACGGCCTGACGCTCGTCTTCGTCCGCACCAAGCGCGGCGCCGACCGGCTCGCCGAGAAGCTCGCTCGTCACGGCGTGAAGGCCGAGGCCATGCACGGGGACCTCTCCCAGCGCGCGAGACAGCGGGCGCTCGAGCGATTCGACACCGGAAAAGTAAAGGTGCTCGTCGCGACCGACGTCGCCGCACGCGGCCTCGACATCGACGGGATCGAGCACGTGATCAACTTCGATCCGCCCGATGAGGACAAGGGTTATCTCCACCGGACGGGTCGCACGGGCCGCGCGGGGCGAAGCGGCGTTGCGACCACGTTCGTCCTCCCCGACCAGCAGACTGAGACGAGCAGAGTCGCCAACCGGCTCGGGCATCGCGAGCAGTTCGAAGAGGCCGGGATGGAAACCGCGCGACCACGGCTCCTCTACACGAGCCGCCGTGGACGCAGGTCGAAGTGGTAGAGCAAGCTAGAGAAGGCGAGGCTTGATGAGGTCGAAGCGACAGACGACGATGGCGAAGCTCAATCGCGAACGCTCCGTCAAGGAGAAGCGCGAGAAGAAGAAGGAAAAGAAGGAAGCCAGGGCAGCTGAGCGGGCTCGGATCGAAGCCGGCCTTCCGCCCGAGGGGGAGGATTACGAGCAGGAGTTCGACGAGCAGGGCGAGCCAATCGTGCGGGACGAGGCAACCCAGCAGGACGAGGCAACCGAGCGGGACGAGTCAACCGAGCGGGGTGGGGTTCCGCCGGCCGAATCAGTCAAACCCGTGTGACACGGCCCGCTCGTGCCGCACGGTCAGCCTGGTCGTGAGCCTCGGCCGGACGCGCTGACGACGCGAGGTACGAGGGCCAGGACGGCGGCGATCAGGATCCACGGCCGGGTCGCGACGGTCACGCGGGTGGGATCGACCTCGCGAAGCGGAAGAAGTTGTCAGGGTCGTACTGCGCCTTGATCTGCCGCAGCCTCGCGAGGTTCGCGCCGTAATACGCCTGCTCCCAGTCCTCGAGCTCGGGGTCGATGTAGCCGAGGTAGGCGGACCCCGATCGGTACGGCTCGACCTCAGAGTAGAGCTCGCCCGCCCAGGACATGTTTGCGGCGGCGACCTCCTGCGAGCCTGTCTTGCGCCAGCGGCTCGCGATCTGCAGAACGAAGAGCGCGTCCCGGTGCGGGAAGGCCGTGGCGTCGGTGGCGACCGAGCCGACAGCGCCGTCGGCGATCTCGATCAGGATCTTGCCGGCGTCGGTGTGCGGGTCGAAATCGGTCGGAGTCAGGAGCGGGTCGCGCTGCCGCTCTTCGACCGCGGCGACAAGCGCCTCGATCCCGGCGCTCGGCCATGGGCCTGTCGCGATGTCCGACTTGGCGTAGTAGGCCGATCGCGGAAGCTTGCCGCCCGGAAACAGGTCCTCCGTGTGGCACTCCTCCGGCCGAAGCCCCTTGCAGTAGAAGTCAGTCGGAACGGTCACGAACTCGCTGGTCGACGACTTCACCTCTGACGGCGCCGTTCCCACGGCGGCCGCGAGCTCGTCGACGAAGCCGCCGACCCTGGCGGGGTCTCCCGCGTACACGGCCTCGATGAGCGCGCTGGGCCCCGCCTCGGGAGCCTGCGTCTCGAGCATGAGCGCACTCCACAGCTCGCCGGGCACGCCGTGAGCCCACTCCTGCCAAGCCGTGACCACCCGAGCCGCCCTCTGCCACGGGAACGCGATCGTCGAATGCGTGAACGGCATGTCCACCGGGACGAGGCGAAAGGTCTGGGAGACGACGACCCCGAAGTTCCCGCCGCCGCCTCCACGCAGTGCCCAGAACAGATCCGGATTGCGGTCTTCGCCGGCATGCAGGAGCTCGCCGTCCGCATCGACGATCTCGACATGCGTCAGCGAATCGCAGGTCAGTCCGTAGAGGCGGCCGAGGACGCCGAGCCCTCCTCCCGCCGTCAGGCCGGTGATGCCGACGGTCGGACATGTCCCCGCGGTGATCGCGAGCTTGTGGGGCCAGAGCGCCTGGTAGGTCGGCAGCACGGTCGCGCCGGCTCCGAGGTGCACGCGGCTCCGATCCTCACTGACCTCGACGTCCGTCAGCCGCGAGACATCGACCACGATGACGCCGTCGCCGGTCGAATAGCCGCCGAAGCTGTGTCCGCCGTTCCGCGCCACGACACGGACGTCGTGCTGGCGCGCGAACCCGATGACCCGCCGGACGTCCTCGGAACTCGCGACCTTGACCACGCCGAGCGGCCTGGTTTCGAACCGTGCGTTCCAGATCAGGCGCTCGCGATCGTAGTCGAGGTCGCTGGGGAAAACGACGCGACCCTGGACCACCTCCGCGAGCTTTCGGAGGCCGTCCGCGCGCGCCACGAAAGCGAGTCTACGCCGATCGAGCGGCGACCAAAAGGCCGACCCTGCTCCCCGCGGGGAGCCTCGCGCCTCGCGCCGGCCTCTGCGCGATGACACGCCCAGGCTTGACCCGGCGCGACGTTGCCCGCGTGACCTTCCCCGTCCGGCAGTGCGCCCTCGAGATCGCGGCCCTCGCGGAGGACAGCTTCTTGCCCTTCACGTCCGGGACGACGCACGTCGCGAGCGTGGGAGGTGGCGGCGGCGGAGGAGG
>JACDER010000231.1 GCA_013816275.1 Actinomycetota bacterium
GGACGGTGAATGCCTCATCCACCTGTCGCAGCCTGAGCCGAAACGAACGGAAGGATGCCGTCGGTTGCCGTGGGCTCCACGCCGTAGTGGCCCTGCTGCCCGCCGGCGAGCAGCAGGGCAAGGGCGAGCCTGCCGGGCGTGGTTTCGATCGAGTCCACGGTCGAGAGCGCCGCTCGCTCGAACGCGGGGATCGCCGACGCCGTCGCACCCGAGACCTCGACGCCGACCGCCGGCGTCCCGGCTGCCGCGAGCCCCGTGTAGAAGCCGTGCAGGAAGCGGGCCGTTCCGTCCTTCTGCGCCTTCGCCGAGCGCGCCACGACCACACCGTCCGCGGTCGGATGATTTCCCCCTAGGCGCTCCTCGACGAGCTGGGAGGCCAGCGCGTCCCAGAGCGGAGTCCTCCCGCCCCCGACCAGCTCCTCCGCGAGGGCCTGCCCGAGCTCCGGCAGCTTGTCGGTTCCGAGGTACTGGGCGAGCGCCGGGTGTCCCTTCATGAGAGCGTCGAGGGACACGTCGTCGACGGGCACCTTGATCGCCCGGATCCGCACCGGGTACGGGGCGTTGGCGTCCCTGAGAGTCTGGATCACGCTCGAGCGCACGCCGGGGTCCATGGAGCCGACCGAGACGAGCACGATCTTCTTGTCTCGCAGCCGATCGGCCATCAGCGCCGGATAGGTGGCCTCAACGTAGTCAAGCGCCCCCTGCTCCTGCTGCTCCAGCGCGGAGACCCGCTGCCGGGCCGCATCGCGCTGGTCCTTCGCTTCCTGGATCTGGTCGTTCAACACCCTGCGCTCGGCCGACGACACGAAGCCGCCACGCGTGATCCCCACGCCGACGAGGATCCCGATGATCAGCGCGAGGAAGACGGCCGCGAGCGACGCGACGTGATAGCGGAGATCGAACACTTAGTGATCGGCGGAAGTCTGGCAGAGGTCGTAGATCCGGCCGAGCGCCTGCTGCGCGACCAGACGGCGCGGACCGAGTAGCAGCGGCCCCTTCACGACCACTTCGGCTTGCGTCCGGTCGTGGCCGCGGGGCTCGAGGTTGACCTCGACCTCCAGCCGATCCTCGGGCAACTGAAAGGCGAGCCGCCGCTCCGCCTGAGCATCGGTGACGACGAGCCCCTCGCCGCTGCCCGGCTTGCGGAACAACGTGGGCTGCCGGCTTCTCGTCAGGCGCCAACGGCCCCCGCGCGCGGCACCCCTGCGGTCTGGCTGGACGGCCGCGATACCGGGCCACCAGTCCGCCAGGTTGTGCGGCTCGCTCAGAAAGGCCCAGACGTCCTCAGGCGGAGCGAGCAGCTCACGTTTGACCCGGACCTTCACCCGCCGAAGAAGTTGACGATCCGGTCGGCGGCGAGGCTGAGCAGGCGGCGAAGCTCAGGGGACGCGGCGACCGCGACCACGACGGCCCCGAGCCCGGTAACCGCAAGGGCGACGAACGGCAGCATCCCGACCTGGCGGCTGACGAGCCTCGAGACGCCCTTCGCGTCGACGAGGATCTCCCCCACGCGCAGCCGCGCAAGGAACGTCGAGGACATCCCCGCGCGGTCGCGCTCGAGGAACTCGATCAGGTTGAAGTGCGTTCCGACGGCGACGATCAGATCCGCGCCCTTTTCAAAGGCCAGAAGCAGAGCAAGGTCCTCGCTGACGCCGGTCGCCGGGACGACCTGGTACGCGACACCGAGCGCATCGAGCCTCGCTGCCGCGGGCACGGTTCCATCGGCATAGGCATGGACGAGGATCTCCGCGCCGGAAAGGAGCGACGCATCCGAGACGGAATCCATGTCCCCCACGATCACGTCCGGACTGAGGCCGGCCTCGTGCAGGGCGTCCGCGCCGCCGTCGACTCCGATCAGGACCGGTTTGAACTCGCGGACGTAGGGACGGACGATCCGGAGGTCGCGCTTGTGTCCCGGGCCGCGCGCCACCACGAGCGCGTGCCGGTCGCGGAAACGGGTGGCAAGCGGGGGAAACTCGATTCCTTCCGAGAGCAGCCGTCCCTCGTCGCGCAGGTAGCGCATGGTGTTGTCGGCGAATTCCTGCAGCGCCTCGGTCACGCGGCCGCGCTGATCCGCCAGCGCCGCCGCGAGCTCCTCGGCGCGCAGAACCTCGCCGGCGGCAAGCTGCGTCCCGTTCGAGAACAGCATCGCTCCACGAACCGTGAGCCAGTCTCCATCGCTCACCTGATCGAACAACTGGGCGCCGGGAGCATCGATCAGCCGTACTCCTCCGCGCACGAGCGTGAGCGGGCCCGGGTTCGGGAAGCGGCCGGTCTGCGACGGGGAGACGTTGACGACCACGCGGACGCCCGACTCGATCAGCTCCTCGGCGGAGACCCGGTCGATGTCGGCGTGATCGATGATCGCGATGTCGTGAGGGCCGAGCCGCCGCACGAGGTGCTTCGTCCGCCGGTCGAGCCGGGCGGTTCCCGTGAACTCGACGAAACTGTTCATCGCAGCGTGGAGAGGAACTCCTGGCCGCCGAGCATACGTTCCAGCTCGTCGTGTCGCTGCGCGGGATCCAGCTCGTCGATCGACGTGTGCGTCGGGTCGCCCGGCACCTTCTCGACGCGGAAATGGCTCTCGGCGAGGCTCGCGATCTGCGGCAGATGGGTGATCGTGATCACCTGGGCGCGCTCGGCGAGGCGTTGGAGCGTCCGTCCGACCGCGTGAGCCGTCTGGCCGCCGATCCCTGCGTCGATCTCGTCGAAGATCATCGTGTGGCCGCCTCCGACGGCCGCGATCGCGAGCGCGATGCGGGAGAGCTCGCCGCCCGAGGCCGTCTCGGCCGCCGGGGCGAACGGGAGCCCGCTGTTCGGTCGGATGAGGAAAGACACGCGATCGGCTCCTGTTGCGCCGAGGTCGGACTCGGCCAGCTCGGCCTGGAACTCCCCCTCCCCCAGTCCGATCCCATGGAGCTCCGTCGCAACCGCTTGTGCGAACGGCTCCGCCGCCGACTTCCGGGCTGCTCGCAGATCGCGGGCGAGCGCGTCCATCAGCTGCTCGGCGGCCGCGAGCTCGGCAGCGGCCGCGGCCGCGGGATCGAGCCCGTCCTCCAGTGCCTCCAGCTCGGCCCGCGCCGCCTGCGCGCGCTCCAGCAGCTCCGCGTATGAAGCGCATCGGAAGCGCCGTCTGAGGTCGGAGATCCGCTCCAGCTCGCGTTCCACCTGCTCGAGCCGGTCTGGCTCGGCCTCCAGCGAGAGCAGGAAGGCCCGCAGCTCGCTCGCCGTCTCACGG
>JACDER010000034.1 GCA_013816275.1 Actinomycetota bacterium
CCGCCTCCGCTCTTTGGCCGGCTCCGTCGAGCCTACGCCGGCAGCGTCCTTGCCCGGCGGCGCTTTTCGCGCGCTGGAGCATCACCGTACTCACCGGACGGCGCACTATCCCGGCCACGTCCAGTCGCGTATCTCCGGCATGTCATCGCCGTAGGTCGCGATGTAGTGCTTGTGCTCGACGAGCTTGTCGCGCAGCTCCTGCTTGACGTAGGCTGCCTCGCCGCCGAGCCCCGTCACGCGGTCGATTACGTCGTCGACGAGGTGGAAGCGGTCGAGGTCGTTGCGCACGACCATGTCGAACGGCGTCGTGGTCGTCCCCTCTTCCTTGTACCCGCGCACGTGGAGGTTGCGGTGGTTGCGCCGGCGATAGGTGAGCCGGTGGATCAGCCACGGGTAGCCGTGGAACGCGAACACGATCGGCTTGTCGGTCGTGAACAGCGTGTCGAATTCCTTGTCGGTCATCCCGTGCGGATGCTCGGTGTGCGGCTGGAGCCGCATCAGGTCGACGACGTTGACGACGCGGACCTTGAGCTGCGGGAAGTGCTTCCGAAGGATCTCGACCGCGGCCAGCGTCTCGAGCGTGGGGATGTCGCCCGCGCAGGCCATCACGACGTCGGGATCGCCGCCCCGGTCGTTCGAGGCCCATTCCCAGATCCCGATCCCGGCCGTGCAGTGCTTGATCGCGGCGTCCATGTCCAGGTACTGGAGCGCCGGCTGCTTGCCCGCGACGATGACGTTGACGTAGTTCTTGCTGCGCAGGCAGTGGTCGCCGACGGACAGCAGCGTGTTCGCATCCGGCGGCAGGTAGACGCGGATCACCTCCGCCTTCTTGTTGATGACGTGGTCGAGGAAGCCGGGATCCTGATGGGAGAACCCGTTGTGATCCTGGCGCCAGACGTGCGAGCTGAGCAGGTAGGTGAGCGAGGCGATGGGGCGGCGCCAGTGGATCTCGTCCCGGGTCACCTTCAGCCACTTCGCGTGCTGGTTGAACATCGAGTCCACGACGTGGACGAAGGCCTCGTACGTCGAGAAGAAACCGTGCCGGCCGGTCAGGAGGTACCCCTCGAGCCAGCCCTGGCAGGTGTGCTCGCTGAGCATCTCCATGATGCGCCCGTCGCGGGCGAGGTGGTCGTCGTAGTCGTACATCTCCGCTTCCCACGTCCGACCGGTTACCTCGAAGGATGCAGCCAGCCGGTTGGAGGCGTGCTCGTCCGGCGAGAACATCCGGAAGTTCTTGTGCTCGAGGTTCATCTTCATGACGTCGCGGAGGAAGTCGCCGAGCACGCGCGTGGCCTCTGCGAACGACTGCGCCGGTTTGTCGACGTCGACCGCGTAGTCGCGGAAGTCGGGCATGCGGAGCTCGCGGAGCAGTTGCCCGCCGTTCGCATGCGGATTTGCGCCCATCCGACGATTGCCCTCGGGAGCGAGTTCGCGCAGCTCCGGTATCAGCCGCCCGTTCTCGTCGAAGAGCTCTTCGGCCTTGTAGCTCTTCATCCAGTCCTCCAGCACGGTGATGTGCTTCGGGTTTCCGTACAGGTCGGCCATCGGCACCTGGTGCGAGCGCCAGTAGTCCTCGGTCTTCTGGCCGTCGACCTCCTTCGGGCCGGTCCACCCCTTTGGGGTCTTCATCACGATCATCGGCCAGGCAGGCCGCTCCGTGTTGCCGTTCTCCCGCGCCTCGCGTTGGATCGAGTGGATGTCGGCGATCGCCTGGTCGACGGTCGCCGCCATCTGCTGGTGGACGTCGGCGGGATCCGATCCCTCGACCCAGTAGGGCTTGTAGCCGTAGCCGACGAAGAGGGACTCGAGCTCCTCGCGCGGGATCCGGGCGAGGATGGTCGGGTTGGCGATCTTGTAGCCGTTCAAGTGGAGGATGGGGAGGACGGCGCCGTCCGTCGCGGGGTTGAGGAACTTGTTCGAGTGCCAGGCCGTCGCGAGCGGGCCGGACTCGGCCTCGCCGTCGCCGACCACGCAGGCGACGATCAGGTCGGGGTTGTCGAACGCCGCGCCGTATGCATGCGAGACCGCGTAGCCGAGCTCGCCTCCCTCGTGGATCGAACCGGGGGTCTCGGGCGCCACATGGCTCGGGATGCCGCCGGGGAAGGAGAACTGCTTGAAGAGGATGCCCATGCCTTCCTCGTCCTCGGGGATGTTCGGATAGAACTCGCTGTACGTCCCCTCGAGGTAGGTGTTGGCGACCATGCCGGGGCCGCCGTGACCGGGACCGCAGATGTAGATCACCTCCAGGTCGTGCGCCTTGATCACGCGGTTCAGGTGCACGTAGATGAAGTTGAGTCCGGGCGTTGTTCCCCAGTGGCCCAGGAGCCGGGGCTTGATGTGCTCCAGCTTCAGGGGCTCCTTGAGCAGTGGATTGCCCATCAGGTAGATCTGGCCGACCGACAGGTAGTTGGCGGCGCGCCAGTACTTGTCGATCAGCTGCAGCTCCTCGTCTGAGAGGACCTGCGGGGCTTCCGTTGCGGCAGTTGTCATCGGGCTCCTCCGTTCGACTGCGGTCGGCGCGATTATGTCGCGCTTTGGCCCGGAGCGAAAGGTGAGTTAGGTTACGCGCGTGCCTACGGATCTCGCCCTCGTCGAGAGCGCCGCGCGTCTGTCCCTCTTTGCGGATCTCGACCGAGACGAGCTCGAGGGCTTGCTCCCCCGCATGCGCGAGGTCTCGTTCGACGAGGGGGAGTGGGTCGTCCGGCGCGGAGAAGTCGACGTCGGGCTGCATGTGATCGTCGACGGTGAGGCGGGCGTCGTCCTGAACGACGAGGAGCTCGCCGTCCTGCCGAAGGGGAGCTTCTTCGGGGAGATCTCGGCGCTGCTCGGCGAGGAGACGGTCGCCGACGTCGTCGCCCGCGCGCCGCTCCGCTGCCTGTTCGTCCCGCCGGGGGAGGTCATCGACTTCCTGCTCTCGAGCCCGCGCGTGATGCTGCGGATGCTCGAGACAGAGGCGCGCCGGCTGCGGACGACGGACGAGCTCCGCACATAGTGACCGCGGCCGTGAGAACGGTTGACTGCCTGGCCGGCTGCAAACGCTTCGCATACCGGCGTCCTCAGTCGGCCCCGTACTTGGTCAGTACGCGGCCTCCCTGCGTCCTTGCTCTGCTCGGTTTTCACCGGCCAGACAGGAACGTCCCCACGGCCGCGGCCACGTGACGACCCGCGAGCTCCAGACCATCGGCTGGCGGAACACCGCGCCGTCGATGGACTACCTCCCGATCGCCGAGCACGGGATCATCGGCGACCTGCACTCGATCGCGCTGGTCGGGACGGACGGGCGGATCGACTGGTACTGCTGTCCTCGCTTCGACTCGCCGAGCGTGTTCGGCGCGATCCTGGACAAGGACAAGGGCGGCTTCTACCGGATCGCGCCGTCGGTCGACGACTGGGTCCCCAAGCAGCTCTACCTCCCGGACACGAACGTCCTGATCACCCGCTTCCTCACCCCCGGCGGCGTGGGGGAGGTCCAGGACTTCATGCCGATCTCGAGCGGCGCCTCCGAGCACCGGCACCGGCTGATCCGCCGCGTTCTCGGCGTGCGCGGCGAGATGCGCTTCCGCGTCGACATCCAGCCGCGGTTCGACTACGGCCGTGAGAAGCACGAGACCATCTTCCACGAGGCCGGCGTGCTCTTCCGGGGGACGTCGCTCTCGCTCGCCCTCGAGACGCGCGTGCCGATGGACTTCGCCCAGGACGGCGCCTACGGCGAATTCACGCTGCTGCCCGGCGAGACCGCGACCTTCGTGCTCGAGCAGGTTCCCGAGACGTACGTGCCGCGGAAGTACTCGGAGGGGGAAACCCGCGAGGCCTTCGAGGAGACCGTCCAGTACTGGCGGCGGTGGCTGTCGCAGTGCCGCTATCAGGGGCGGTGGCGCGAGATCATCTACCGCTCGGCGCTGACGCTGAAGCTGATGACGTACCGCCCCACAGGCGCGATCGTGGCCGCGCCGACGACGAGCCTGCCCGAGCACATCGGCGGCGTCCGCAACTACGACTACCGCTACACCTGGATCCGCGACGCCGCCTTCTCGCTGTACGCGCTCCTGCGGCTCGGCTTCACCGAAGAGGCGACGGCGTTCATGGACTGGCTGACGGAGCGCTTCCGCGAGGAGCGCCCGGCAGGGGCGGGGCCGCTCCAGATCATGTACGGGATCGACGGTCAGGCGGAGCTCGTCGAGGAGATCCTCGAGCACCTGGAGGGCTACCGCGGGTCCCGGCCTGTGCGGATCGGCAACGCGGCCGCTGACCAGCTCCAGCTCGACATCTACGGCGAGCTGATCGACTCGGTCTACATCTACAACAACCACGCGAACCCGATCGCGCACGCGTCCTGGATGGACCTGACCCGGATCGTCGACTGGGTGTGCCAGAACTGGGACCAGGCCGACGAGGGGATCTGGGAGGTGCGCGGGGGTCGCCAACACTTCACGTACTCGCGGCTGATGTCGTGGGTCGCGATCGAGCGCGCGGTGCGGATCGCGATCCAGCGCGGGCTGCCCGCGGAGCTCTCCCGGTGGCGCCAGTCGCGGGATGCGATTTACCACCAGATCATGGCCCGTGGCTGGAACGAGGAGAAGCAGGCGTTCGTCCAGCACTACGACACGGACACGCTCGACGCGAGCGTCCTCGTGATGCCGCTGGTGAAGTTCATCGCGCCGACCGACCCGCAGTGGGTCTCGACGCTGGACGCTATCTCGAAGTCGCTCGTTTCCGACTCGCTCGTCTACCGCTACGACGTCGAGGAGTCCCCGGACGGCCTCGAGGGCGACGAGGGCACGTTCTCGATCTGCTCGTTCTGGTACGTCGAGGCGCTCGCGCGGGCCGGCCGCGTGGACGAAGCCCGGCTAGCTTTCGAGAAGATGCTCACGTATGCCAATCACCTAGGGCTGTACGCAGAGGAGATCGGACGGACCGGCGAGGCGCTCGGGAACTTCCCGCAGGCGTTCACGCACCTCGCGCTGATCAGCGCCGGGCACTACCTCAACCGTGCGCTCTCCGAGCCGGCGGGCTGGGACTTGTAATGGTGCACCGTCCGGCGAATACGGCACCCCTCCGGCGGCTGCAAAGCCGCGCTGGGCGGCGTCCTCACCGGACGGCGCACTGATGGTCGGGCTCGACACCGCCGAGCTGATCAACATCATCTCCGTTGCGCTGCTCGTGGGGAACGACGTGGCCGTCTGGACGGTCGTCCATCCGGCTTTGGACGAGATTCCCGTCGCGCACGGCTTCACCGCCGAGCGCGCGATGCTCCTCCGCTACAAGACGCTTGTCCCGATCTTGATCCTGATCATCCTCGCCTCCGGTGTCGCGGTCGTCGTGCAGGACAAGGGGGGCTCGCTGAACTTCTGGCTCTCGCTCTCCGGGGTCATCGCGATCTTCTGCTGGCAGCTGATCGTGATCTCGCTCTACCCGATCAACGTCAAGCTCATGGAGGCGAAGCCCGAGGACGTGCCGCCGGAGGACGAGTGGCGCAGAATGCGGAGGATCTGGCTGGCGAGGCACACGGCCCGGATGGTGCTCTCGATCGCTGCGCTGGTGGTTTTCGTGCTGGCGGCGCTGAAGCTCTAGCCGCGCGACGCCGAGCGCACGCCCTTGAGCGCCCAGAGGCCCGTCAGGACCACCAGCCCGGCCCCGGCGCCGAAGGCCCAGAGGACGTCCGTGTTCTCGCCGGATAGGAATCCGCGGCCCGCCTCGAGGAAGCGTGTGAACGGGTTCACGACGGCGACCGAGTGGAGCCAGCCCGTCAGCTCGTTGAGCGGAAGGAAGACCGGTGCGAGGAAGAAGAGCAGGAAGATCGGAAGGAACATCCCGGGCGCCGCGGCGAAGGAGCGCACGTGCATCGCAACCCCGGTTGCCCACAGGGTGGCAATGACGTTGAGCACGGCGGCGAGGCCGTAGAGACCGACGATCTGGAGCGCGTTGCCGTGGAACCGCATCCCGAACGCGTAGGCGACCGGGGTGAGCACGATCGCGGCGATGACGAAGCGCCCGAGCATCGCGATCACGTAGCCCAGGATGATCGCGGCCCGTGCGCTGGCGGTCGTCATCAGCCGGTCCATGAACCCGCTTTCGAAGTCCTCGCTCATGGCGAAACCGCCCATCGCGCCTGTGAAGCCGGCCGACTGCATCAGCGCGAAGACGAACTGGAACGCGCTGTAGTCCTTCGAGCCGAAGCCGGGGAGGTTGGTGAGCGAGGAGAGTGCCCCGTTGAACGCGATGAAGAAGAACAGCGGGAGCAGGAGGGCCGGCACGAGCAGCGCCGGGCTGCGCATGAGCAGCTTGAGGTTGCGCCAGGCGACATAGCGGGCAATCGACCACACGGTCGCGTGCGAGGTCACCGGAACTGCAGCGGCATTCACGTCCGCACGAGCCTTCCGTGCAGCTGCCACGCCGAGGCGAACAGCATGATGACGAGGACTCCCCCGGTGAACGCGAGCCCGAAGCCGATCGCCTCCTTGTCCCATCCCGTGATCAGGAGGCTCCGCATCGCCTCCACCAGGTAGGAGAGTGGATTGATGGTCGCGACCCAGTAGAACCAGTCCGCCGTGATCAGGTTGCGCGGCCAGTTCACCGAGGAGAGGAAGAGGAACACGGTCATCAGGGGCGCGATCGACTGCACCGCCTGTCCCGACCCCGTGCGTAACCCGACGAAGATCCCGAACGCGCCGAACGCCAGCACCGCGCTCAGGAAGATGAGGACGAGGACGACGGCTCCCAGCGGTCCCGCCTCGAAGCGGGCCCCCGCCGCCAGCCCCACGCCGAGGAAGACGACAGCCTGTATGACCCCGAGCACGAGGGGTCCCGCCAGTTGCGAGACGATGAGCGCGAAGCTTCGCATCGGCGTCAGGGCGAGCCTGTTGATGAACCCACCCTCGATGTCGGTCGCGACCGCCTGGCCGGTATTCGCCACGGTCACCATCGCGCCGTTGGCGAACGCGATCGTGAGCGTGAACGTCCAGATCGTGTCCGTCGGGAAGCCCTTGACGTGGGTCGCCTTCTCGAGTCCTGCCGACACGAGGACGAAGAGGATCAGCGGGACGAGCATGGCAGGCGCGACGCTGCCGGGATCGCGGAACGTCCGCACGACCGAACGGCGCGCCAGCAGCCCGAGCTGCCTCCAGAAGGACGTTTTCATGCGGCCGGGCCGGAGACCAGGCTCGGCGCCGGCGGGGGAGTCACCTCGATCGCGCTCGTCCCGAGCGTGATCACGTCGCCCGGCGCCAGCAGGGTGGGAAGCTCGATGCGCTTCCCGTTGATCCACGACCCGTTCAGCGACTGCAGGTCGTCGATGACCAGCGTGCCGTCGACGACGCGAATGACGCAGTGGCGGCGCGAGATCTCGGGATCGGCGATCACGAGGTCGCCTTCGCGCCCGATCACGAGCCGGTCCTTCACGGTGAGCTGCTGGCCGGCGAGCGGCCCCTTGGTGATCTTGAGCGCCGGGGTCCCGCGGCGGCCCGATTCGATCGCCTCCTGAAGGTGCCGCTCGGCCATCCAGTCCTTCAGCATCGCCGTCGGCAGGCGCTCGATCTTGCTTCGCCCGGCCGCCGCCATGCGCAGGTCGACCTCAGGCTCGACCACGGCCGCCTCGGCCCCCGCCGGCGGTTCGGCTTCCGGCTCGCCCTCGCCGGCCTCGAGCGCCCGTCCGGTCTTCGCCAGGAAGACGTCGTCGAGGGTCGGAGAGCGCAGCGTCAGGTTGGCGATCTCGACCCCGGCCTGGTCGAGCGCACGCACGATCTCGGCGACGGCGGCCCCGCGGTCGCGGAGCCGGACGCCGACCGTTCCGTTCTCACCGGATGTGGGAGCGAGCGATCCGAAGCGCGACAGAGTCGTCTCGAGACGCTCCCGATCGCTGGCGAGCGCCGGCGTCACCTCGAGCGTGGAGCCGCCGATCTGCGCCTTCAGCTCCTCGGGAGTTCCCTCGGCGACGATCTTGCCGTGGTCGATGATCCCGACGCGCCGCGCCAGGACGTCGGCTTCCTCGAGGTACTGCGTCGTCAGAAAGATGGTCACGCCCTCGTCTCGCGCCAGGCGGCGGACTTCCTCCCAGAGCGCGTTGCGGCTGTGCGGGTCGAGGCCGGTCGTCGGCTCGTCGAGGAAGATGATGCTCGGCGAGTGGACGAGCGAGAGCGCGAGGTCGAGCCGCCGCCGCATCCCTCCCGAGTACGTGCCGATCTTGCGGTCGCCCGCGCCGGAGAGGCCGACGCGCTCGAGCAGCTCCTCCTGCCGTTCCTTTGCCTGCTTCTTCGGGAAGCCGTTCAGCCCGGCCTGCAGGTAGAGGTGCTCGCGACCGGTGAGCAATGGGTCGAGGGCGGCTTCCTGGAGCGCGACCCCGATGATGCGCCGCACCTGGTCGCCCTGCGTCGCGATGTCGAAACCGCCCACCGTCGCGCGGCCGCCGCTCGGCGGAAGCAGGGTGACCAGCATCTTGACCATGGTCGACTTGCCCGCTCCGTTTGGGCCGAGGAAGCCGTAGATCTCCCCCCTCTCCACGTAGAGGTCGACGCCGTCGACGGCGCGCGGGCCCTTCTTGTACTCGCGGACGAGACCCTCGACGTCGATCGCGTGCTCAGCCATTCGATCCGTACCCTTTCGCGCCTCGGCCTCCGCGTCAAGCAATTGATGTAGAGCCGCACGTGTGCGAGACTCGGGCGGGGCTATGAGTATCGATTTCCACGCGCACCTCGCGCGAGAGGATCCAAAGGCGCCGCCTTTCATGCGCGACCTGTTCGACGTCGAGGGTTACCTCGAGAAACAGGAGCGCGCCGGGATCGAGCGGACGGTCCTCTCCTACGCCCTCGACGACGAGGGTGAGTCGATGGACGACGTCAAGGGCGAGCACGACTTTCTCGCCGGGCTCGTCGAGCAGCATCCGGGGAGGTTCTCGGCGCTCGCGGCCGTAGATCCGTTCGGCGGCGCGGACTGGCTCGCAGAGGCCGAGCGCGCGCTCGAGCTGGGATTCACCGGCTTCTGCTTCCCGACGAGCAGGAACGGGAGGTACCTCGACTCCGGCGCGGCGGTGGATGCGTTCGCGCTCGCGGACGAGCGCGGCGTCCTCGTCTTCCTCCATCCCTCGGCCGCTCCGATCGAGCCGGAGCGGGCCGGGCACAGGCTCGTCAACGCGTGGGTCGGACGCCCGTACGACACCGGCATCTGCCTCTCGCGGATGCTGCTCGCCGACACGCTGGCGAGCTATCCCGACATCAGGATGATCGTCGCGCACTCGGGCGGCACGCTGCCGATGCTGATCGGCCGGCTCGAGCACGTCTTCGCGGGGATGAAGCGTATGGCCGCGTTCGCGGGCGGCGGGCCTCCTGGTGGAGGACCGCCCGGTGGGGGGCCGCCCGGTGGAGGGCCGCCCGGCGGCGGTGGCCCACCTGGAGCGGCGATCCCCGACGAGGCGAAGATCGAGGCCGCCTTCGAGGGGCGTCCGCTGAGCGAGCGGCTCGACCGGATGTACTTCGACACCGCCAGCTATCACCCGGCGCCG
>JACDER010000035.1 GCA_013816275.1 Actinomycetota bacterium
TGAACCGCCAGACGGCCGGTGACGTGCGCGCGACCGTGCTCTCGTTCCTCGCGCAGGCGGAGTACGTCGGAGAGATCGTCCTCGGCATCTCGCTGGCCGGCCTCGCCGCGCTCGCCGGCCTGCCCGCGGCCCTCATCGGCTGCGCGGGATTGCTCGCGGCGCCCATCGTTCTGCTGAGGGCTCGCCGTGTCTAGGCGCACGCTCAACCTGGGGATCCTGGCGCACGTGGACGCCGGGAAGACGACGCTGACGGAGCGGCTCCTGCATGCGGCCGGCGTCATCCACGAGCTGGGGAGCGTCGACGCCGGCACGACCCAGACCGACACGATGGCACTGGAACAGCAGCGCGGGATCACGATCAAGACCGCGGTCGCGACGTTCGCGATCGACGACGTCACGATCAATCTGATCGACACTCCCGGCCACCCGGACTTCATCGCCGAGGTGGAGCGCGTGCTGGCCGTGCTCGACGGCGCCGTGCTCGTGATCTCGGCCGTGGAAGGAGTCCAGGCGCAGACGCCTCTGCTCTGGCGGGCCCTTCAGCGGCTCCACGTTCCGACGCTCCTGTTCGTGAACAAGCTCGATCGCGCCGGTGCCGATCCCGAGCGTGTGCTGGCCGCCGTCTCGGAGCGGCTGACACCGGCCGTCGTCCCCATGGGCGCGGACCGGGACACGGTCCTGCCGGTCCTGGCCGAGCACGATGAAGCGCTTCTCGCCGCCTACGTCGGTGGGTCGCCCGTCTCGGACGAGCAGGTTCGCGAGGCGCTCGCGGCGCAGACCAAGGAGGCGCTCGTGTACCCCGTTTTCTTCGGGTCGGCGCTCGCCGGCGCCGGCGTCGAGGAGCTGATGGCGGGCATCGCGGAGCTGCTTCCTGCGGAGGCCGGCGACGGGGACGCACCCGTCTCGAGCACCGTGTTCAAGATCGAGCGAGACGCGGCCGGCCACAAGATCGCGTACGCGCGCATGTTCGCCGGGACACTTCGCACCCGAGACCGCGTCGACGAGCGGAAGATCACGGCGATTGCCGGGTTCGAGGGCGGCTCGGCGGTTCATCGCGATTCGGTGTCCGCGGGCGAGATCGCAAAGCTCTGGGGCCTCGGCGACATCCGGATCGGCGACCCGATCGGTGATCCGCGCACGACCGGCCGACAGCACTTCCCGCCTCCGACACTGGAGACCGTGGTGGTTCCCTCCGATCCCGAGGAGAAGGGCGCGCTCCACACCGCGCTCACGCAGCTCGCCGAGCAGGACCCCCTCATCAACGTGCGGCAGGATGACGTCCGGCAGGAGTTCTCCGTCTCGCTCTACGGCGAGGTGCAGAAGGAGGTGATCGCTGCCACGCTGGCAAGCGACTACGGCCTCGAGGTCGAGTTTCGCGAGACGACCACGATCTGCATCGAGCGGCCGGCCGGTACCGGAGCCGCCGTCGAACGGAAAGAGGAGGAGCCGAACCCGTTTCTCGCGACGGTCGGCCTGCGCATCGATCCCGGGCCGCCGGGCTCGGGGCTCGGCTACGCGCTGGAACAGGCGGTTCACGGCACCATGCCGCGCGCCTTCTTCAATGCCGTCGAGGACACGGTTCACCAGGTGCTGCGTGAGGGCCTCCTCGGCTGGCAGGTCACGGACTGCACGGTCACGTTGACCCACACGGGTTACTACCCCCGTCAGAGCGCCGCCCATCAGGGCTTCAGCAAGGCGATGTCGAGCACCGGGGAGGATTTCCGCAAGCTGACTCCGCTCGTCGTCATGAGCGCGCTCGTGGAGGCGGGCACGGTTGTCTGCGAGCCGGTCAACCGCTTCCGTCTCGACGTTCCGGCGGACACGCTGGGAACGGTGCTGCCGGGGCTGGCCAGGCTCGGTGCGGTGACGGAGACGCCGGCCATGCGAGGGGCGTGGGCGACGATCGAAGGCGAGCTGCGGACGGCTGGGATGCGCGAGCTCCAGCAGCGGCTGCGCGGGCTGACGCGCGGCGAGGGCGTCCTCGAGTCCGTGTTCGACCACTACGAGCCGGTCGGAAACCCGGTGCCCTCGCGGCCGCGCACCGACGCGAATCCCCTCAACCGGGAGGAGTATCTGCTGGGGGTGTCCCGTGCGCGTTCCTAGCATGCACGCGGACGAGATCGAGACCGACGTCGCGCTCGTCCGCCGGCTGCTGTCCGGCCAGTTTCCGGAGTGGGCAGACCTCGCGCTCGAGCCGGTTCTGACCTCGGGGACGGTGAACGCGCTGTATCGCCTCGGGGACGACTTGGTCGTCCGGCTTCCGCGAAACCGCGGCAGCCGCTCGGGTGACCTCGAGCGCGAGTTCCGCTGGCTGCCCGCGCTTTCGCCGCTCGTTCCGGTCGCGGTTCCCGAGCCGCTGGCCAAGGGGGCGCCCGGCGAGGGCTACCCGTGGGAATGGGGCGTCTACCGCTGGCTGGACGGTGAGAACCCAACGCCCGGCCACGCCTCCGACTCGCTAGCAGAGGAGCTGGCCCGGTTCGTCCTGACGCTGCACCGGGTCGAGCTGGCGGACGGCCCGCCCTCCGGTCGCGGGGCGTCGCTTGGAGCGTTCGACGAAGCCACCCGCGCCGCGATCGCCGCCCTGGAGGGAGAGATCGACGCCGAGGCGGCGACGGCCGCCTGGGAGGAGGCGCTCGCCACGCCCGAGTGGCCGCATCCGCCCGTCTGGGCGCACGGCGACCTGATGCCGGGGAATCTCCTCATGCGGGACTGCCGGCTCGCCGCCGTGATCGACTGGGGCGCGGTTGGCATCGGTGATCCAGCCTGCGATCTCATGGTTGCCTGGAACCTCCTGCCTGCGGACGCGAGGCCGGTCTTCCGCGCTGCCCTTGGCTACGACGACGCGACCTGGGCCCGCGGGCGCGGCTGGGCGCTGTGGACCGGGCTGGTCGGGCTGCCGTATTACAGGGTCACGAACCCGGGCTTCGCGGCGAAAGCCAGGCGGACCGTGGGCGAGATTCTGGCCGAGATCGGCTAGTCGCCCGGGAACTCGCGCCTGGTCTGCCGCCGCAGGATCTCCACCCCCGGGTTCGAAGGCGATGTCGACCTTACCGGCGTCGCTGGGCTCGCCGCCGCCTTCGCCGCTAAGCGTCCAGGCTGCGCCGACCGCGCCCGCGCCGACCAGCGCCGACGCTGCAGCGATCGCAACCCGCGAGAGGAGGATCCTGCGCAGGCGCTCAACCTAACCAATGCGGCGAATAGACTCGCGCGTCATGACCCCCACGATCCTTTCCAGGGCCGAGTTTCTCCGCAGGAGCGCCGCCCTCGCTGCGGTTGGGCTGGTGCCGGCGCTCGGCAGCGGGTGCGGCTCCGGCAAGAAATCGCTGATCGAACGTGCCACGCGGTTCGAGATCCATCCCACCATCGGAATCGCACGGGTCGGGAACAGCGTCGACTCGTTCTACTTCGGCCCGGAGATACCAGGAACCCTTCCGGAGGCACCCAGCGGCTTCAAGGATCCCAGCGGCGCGATGGCGAAGCAGGCGGCGCGGTTTCGCGTGTATGCGTACGGCGCGAAGGACGAGGTGCTCGGCGTCGTTCCGGCGGACGTCCGCGTGGACTGGTCGGTAACGGTCGCCAACAAAAAGGCGTCCTGGTACGACTACGACACGGCGATGGACATCTCCATCGCCACGCCTGTCGCACGCCGCAATTCCAAGGTGACCGGCGCCGCCCGTTCGGGGCTCGCCGCGTCGGTGACGAAGTCGACCGGGGGGAGGGGGTCGGCTCCGGTCTCGTTGAGCGGCCCTGTCGTCTTCGGCAACGAGACCGACTTCGGCGAGCTCCTCACCGACGAGCGCGGCCGCCTCGTCTTTCTCCCCGGCGATGGAAACGCCTATATGAAGCCCGGGGCCAAGATCGTCAGCTTCTCCGACAACGACGGCTGGACCGACAACATCTGCGACGGGCCGGTGAGTGCGGTCGTCCATGTCGGAACGCGCCGGATAACGGCGGAACCGGCCTGGGTGCTCGTCACGCCTCCGAACTACGGTCCCGCGCTCGCGGAAGGGCCGATCACGCTGCTCGACGAGATTCGCTCGCCGCTCACGGAGGCCGGGATGATCCCGCGCGCGCCAGTGTCGTTCAAAGGCGACATCCAGCCGCTGTTCGAGCGCCTCGTCGACATGCAGTGGGTCAACAAGGGGTTCCTTTCGCTCACGCGGCCCGGGAAGGAGATGGATTGGCTCTCGCCTGAGAACCTCGACAGGTTGGGGGACCCCTCGCCGAGGAGCAAGGACTACCGAACTCGAGTTGCGAAGCGTTTCCGGAGCCCCGCGAGCCCGCGCTCGAGCGTCGAACAACAGCCGCTGTACATCGGCGACGGCGGTGTGACGATTCCGCCGGAGAACGAGTACAGCTGGCTGCCGCTCAATTCGTTGCAGTACGAGCAGATGCAGGCGTGGGCGAGAGGAGACTTCGAAACGGGGTTCGCGCCGCCGAAGGTTTCCAGTCTGGACGAGCTCGACGTGGCCGACCAGCCGCGGTCGCTCGACGAGGCGGGCCTCGCGTCGGTGCTCGGCGGAGCCAACCACCCCGGGGTCGAGGCACCGTGGGTGCTGCGGGTGCCCACGATGTGGGACTCGGCGTTCCGGCTGCACGTCCTGAGCGAGACGATGGAGCTTCGCGACTACGGACGCAAGCTCACCCCGGCAGTAACGATGGGACCAGAAGGGCCCGTGCACGGAGTCTCACCGGGCGATCTCACGATGTGGATGGGCGTGCCGTGGCACGCGGACGCCGCGAGTTGCCGCGATGGCTACCGCCGGCCGAGCTACCGGCCGCACGTCTCCCGGTATCTGCCGGCGTACTGGCCGGCCCGGGTGCCGAACGAGGTGCTCACCGAGCAGGACTACCGAGTAGTCATGGATACGGCGAGGCCTCTTGCCGAGCGCCGTCATGCGTTTGCGCGCCGCCTCACCTGGATTCGAGCGGTCGCCGACAATCCGGTCCCGACCGAGCAGTTCACGGAGTTCATCCATGCGTGGCCGAAGTTCGGGGTCGTCGTCGAGAAGCCAGGCCCCGGTGATCGCCATTTCCCGCGGACGATGAAGGTCGAGACTGGGGTGAGCTACAAGGAACCGGTACCGAAGCCCGAGACCGAGTACCCGTGCCGGACCACGCCGGGCATCGTGTGCCCGATCGAGTGGTGAAGCGCTTTGATGTGGCTGTCGTCGGAGGCGGTCCGGCCGGCTGCGCGGCCGCTGCCGCCGCAGCGCGTCTGGGACGGACCGTGGTTTTGTTTTCCTCCGCCTCTGCCGAGCCAGGGATTGGGGAAGGCGCTGCCCCCGGCACGGCACAGCTGATCGCCGAGATCTTCGGCGACGAGGCGAAGGCATTCACGCCTGACGCCCACCTGCGCTGTCCGTCGATCGTCTCGGCATGGGGACAGCCGGAGCCCTCTGTCGTCGAGCACATGCTGAACCCGTTGGGAGATGCCTGGAACCTGGACCGGGAGCGATTCGACGCCGACCTGCGCTCCGGGGCCGAACGTCTCGGGGTCGATCTCCGCTCGGACGCCAGGCTGACGGAGGCTCGCCGCGATGCCGCCGGATGGACGATCGCTTTCGCCCTTCCCGAGGGCGGCACTCACTCGCTGTCGGCGCGCGTGATTGTCGACGCCAGTGGGCGAGGCGCTCGTGTCGCGCGGCGGCGGGGGGCGCGGAAGTACCATCTCGACCGGCTCGTGGCTCTGTGGACGGTCTGGGCCGCCGGCGAACGGGATCGAAGCGCCTCGATGTACATCGAGGCGGTCCGGCGCGGGTGGTGGTACAGCGTCTTGCTCCCCAGGCAACGACGAATGGTGGTGCACCTCACCGACGCGGATCTGCTGCCTGCCGATCCGCGTGAGCGCGCCGACCTCGCCGAATCCGCGCGGCGCCTCGAGCTGATCGGGCCGGCGCTGAGCGATGTTCGGCAAGTCCTCGACAGGCCCAATGTGTGCTCCGCGCGAAGCGCCTGGCTCGACCGGTTCGGAGGAACTGCGTGGCTGTGCGCCGGCGACGCCGCGTGCACGTTCGATCCCCTCTCGGGGCGAGGAATCGTGGCGGCGTTGCTCACCGGCAGAACGGCGGGACTTGCCGCGGACGGGCTCCTGGCCGGCTCGGCCGGCGAGGCCGCCGTGAATGAGCATCACGATGCGCTGGGCGCGATGCTCGCCGACGCACTTATCGAGCGTAAGGACGTCTACCGTGCGGAGGCGCGCTGGCCCGACGCGGAATTCTGGTCGCGTCGCCATTCCCTGACCGAGGGGACGTCGGAGACGCAGGCCCTCCCGGAGGTAGCAGAGGTTCACGCGGATTGAGCCAGGCCGTTCAGATTGCGGGAGCGATCGGGATTCTTCTGGCGTTCGCCGGCGCGCAGGCCGGGCTGGTGAACCCGCGCTCGTGGGCGTACCTCTGGCTCAACCTGGTGGGAGCGGCTGCGCTGGCGAGCTCAGCAGGCTACGAGGAGCAGTGGGGCTTCCTCCTGCTGAACAGCGTCTGGTCCGCGGTCGCCGCCATCGGCATCGTGGCGCGGATACGGAGTCGCGACAGGCCGGCCCGGGATTCGGCCGTGACGTCCGAATAGGGCGGGGGCCGAAGCCCCGCCCTATTCGTGGCTAGGCCTGCGAGCCGGGCTGCGAGCCGACTTGGGGGCCGAGCTCGATCTCGGGCTCGAAGACGATCTCGGGCCCTTCCTCGGCGTCGCCGGAGGTAACGTCCCGCGCCTTGTCCTGCAGGCTCGAGGTGAGCTCGTCGCCGTGCTGGCGACCCTCCTGCTGCACCGTTTCCTTCGCGCTCGCGGCCGCGGCCTGCGCGACCTCCTTGCCGTGATCAAGCGCCTCCTGGCCGGCTTCCTTCGCCGAGTCCTTGACCTGGTCGGACATCTCGCCCAGCCGCTGGTCCTCGATGCGGGTCGACGGGACGAACAGACCCGCGATGAAGCCGATCGCGGCGCCGCCGATAGCGAGGCCGAGTGGATTGCTCTCGGCGATGGTCTTCGCCCGGCCTGCGCCCTGCTTGAGCTGCTGCCCGTCCGGGGTCTTGTCGACGACCGTTGAGGCTGCCCCGCCGACGGTCGAGGTGACCGCGTCCTTCGCCCCGCTGACCTTGTCGACGACCGAGTCCTTCTTGTCGCCGACCCAGCCCTTGACTCGACCCGGGAGGTCGGCCTTGTGGCCTAGGGCGTCAACCGTCTCGCCCATCTCCTCTCGGGTCTGCTCGATCTCCTGTCTTATTTCCTGTGACCTTTCAACCATTCGACGTCCTCCTTCACGCTTTCAGCTGTCTGCTCTGGAATTGGCTTGCCGACTTCCCTGACTTTCTCCCGGCCCTGCAGGGCGAGCACCCCGGCGACGGCGGCCCACAGCACCGTGACGATCAACGCCGCGGCCCAGGTAGGTATCGCCAGATCGAAGACGAGGATCAGGAACGCGGTGAGCGATCCGAGCGCGAGCAGGCCCGCGACGCCTGCGCCGCCGAACATGCCGAGCCCGACGCCTGCCTTTCTTCCCTTCTCGCCCATCTCGGCCTTCGCAAGCTCGACCTCCTGGCGGACAAGCGTCGTCACCTGCTGCGAGAGCTGCTTGACGAGGTCGCCGGTCGATTGATCGCGCAGCTCCTGCTGCGTGTCCGACGGCTGCTGCTCCCGGGTGGCCATTACATCGCTCCCGGCGACGTCCCTGTCGTCAGCTCCCGGGGAGCTCCGCTGCCGTTGTTCGTCGGAAGCTGCCCGTAACGCCGGCTGCTCGAGGCCTTGAGGAAGCGCGAGGCGGCGAGGCCGAACAGCGCCCCGGCGGCCGCGGCGAGCCAGGGGCGGCTGCGCGCCCACCCCTCGGCGTCGGCGAGGATCCGGTTCGAATTGGAGTCGCGCAAGTACGAGCCGAGCCGGTCGACGCGCTCCGCTGCTCCGTCGATCAGCTTCGCGGGCGCCTCGTGACCCTCGTTTCGCAGCTGCTCGCTGCTCGACCGCAGCGCCTGGCTCACCGCGCCAACCTGCTCTCCGGCCTGGGTGGAACGCTCGTCGACCTGCTCGCGGAGCTTCTCTCCCGCCTGCGTCTTGAGCTCGCCTGCCTTCTCGTGGACCTGCTGTCCAGCCTGTGCCACGACGGACGACTCCTGTTCGGTTGTGGACATACGATCCCTCCCATCTAGTCAGTGGAACGGATCTGCTACCCGAGGGTGCAGCGGTAAAACGCGCGGTCACCCTTCGGGTCAGGCCTCTGCTCACGGCGTCTGCTTTGCGGTTGCCGCGGTCGGCATCGTGGTACGGATACGCCTGTGAGCGTGCGCTTCGGGTTACTTGGCACCGGCTATTGGGCTGACACGGTCCACGCCGCAGGACTCGCGGCGCACCCGGAGGTCGAGTTCGCCGGCGTCTGGGGTCGTGATGCCGCGAAGGCAGCCACCGTCGCAGAGCGTCACGGGACTACAGCGGAGGCTGACCTCGATGCTCTCCTCGCCAAGGTCGACGCGGTCGCGATCGCGCTACCGCCGGACGTGCAGGCCGAGCTCGCCTACAAGGCGGTGAAGCAGGGTTGCCATCTACTGCTCGAGAAGCCTCTCGCACTTTCCGTGGAGGACGCCGATCGGGTCGTCGCAGCGGCGGAAAGCGCCGGTGTCCATTCGGTCATCTTCTTCACCCGTCGCTTTCAGGAGCCGACCGCAGACTGGTTCGACGCGGTCGTCGCGCCGACCGAATGGCACGGCGGAAACGTGTTGTGGGTGGCCTCGATCTTCACGCCCGACAACCCGTTCGGGCATTCGGCGTGGCGGAAGGAGCACGGCGCGCTCTGGGACCTCGGGCCGCACGCGCTCGCCGCGCTGCTGCCGGGCCTTGGTCCAGTAGCCGAGGTCGTCGCCGAGCGCGGGCACGATGACGAGGTTCATCTGGTCCTCCGACACGAAGCGGGTGGGGCGAGCTCAGCGACTCTCAGCCTGACCGCCGCCCCGCCTGCCCAGCACTCCACCGTGGAGTTCTGGGGCCCCGCGGGTATCGCCGAGTCTCCTCCGCAGGAGCTCGGCCCGGCGACCGACGCTCTCCAGCGCGCGATCTCGGCACTGCTCGTGGCAGTCGAAACCGGCGTGCCGCATCCGTGCGACGTCCACTTCGCGCGCGACATCGTCCGTGTGCTCGCCGCCGCGGAGCGCTTCCTCGACCGCCCGCGCGAAAGCCGCGGCGAGCGGCCCTAGTCCGGTCCCGGACCAAAAAAATTCGCCGAGCCGGTTGCGCTTTCGTCCACCGTACCGGCCAACTTTCCGCTTCCGCGTACAGCCGCCCGGTCTGGCCTCGTCCTACTCGCGCTCCGTGCTCGACGCATCGGGAAGATTAGGGACGCTGGCCCGTTTAGTCAAGGGAGTGGCCGAAGCAATCGTCCGCAAATTGCGCCGCTTTCACGTTCCGGTCGTCGGGTGGCCGGACGTGCGCTCGCTTTCCGGCTACACGATCGCGCACGCGATCGGTGTCAAGGCCAAGGCGCATTGCCCGGCAGG
>JACDER010000232.1 GCA_013816275.1 Actinomycetota bacterium
GGCGCGATCACGAAGAAGAAGGCGACCCAGGTCGCACTGAAGGCTCTCAACCCTGCGCGCGTCAAGGGGCGGGTGGTCGTCTTCGGCCTTCCGCAGGCGCTCGCGCGCGGCAGCCGGGTGACCGAGGACGCGCCGAAGGCCGGGAAGGGAGCTCCGCTGAAGGCCAAAACGTGGCTCTTCTGGGCGGACTGGCGTCTACCAGTCGCTTTCCCTCCTCGACGAGGCAAAGACCGACCAGGCTTGCACCGCGCTGCAGCAGTTCCAGACGGACGCGACGAGCGAGCGCCCGTTCGGCTACCTGAACGACGAGGAGCTCGGGGAACTGACCGACGCGGTCGCGGCGATCCAGGCGGGGATCGGCTGCCGCTAACCTCGTAGGGACATGTCCGACGTCGCGGAGCAACTTCAGGAAATCGGGGCCCAGCTCGACTGGGTCCGTGATTACCTTTGACCCCGACGAGCTGAAGAAGCGCGCGGCCGAGCTCGAGGGGCGGATGTCCGAGCCCGGCTTCTGGGATGACCAGCAGGAAGCGGCGCAGATCTCCGCCGAGCACGCCCGCCTGACGCGGCGGCTGGAGCGCTACGAGCGGCTGACGCAGGAGTACGAGGACGCGCGGGAGCTGCTGTCCATGGACGGAGAGATGGCGGACGAGATCGCCGCCTCGATCGAGCCGCTTCAGCGCGAGCTCGCGCGCCTGCAGGAGGACGCTCTCTTCTCCGGCGAATACGACTCCGGCGACGCGCTCGTCACGATCCACGCCGGGACGGGCGGGACGGACGCGCAGGACTGGGCGGAGATGCTGTTGCGCATGTACCTGCGCTGGGCCGACCAGCGCGGGTTCAAGACCGAGATCCTCGAGGCGAGCCCCGGGGAGGAGGCCGGGCTCAAGTCCGCGACCTTCACGGTTCAGGGCGAGAACGCGTACGGGATCCTGAAGGCGGAGCGCGGCGTCCACCGCCTCGTCCGGCTGTCTCCGTTCGACCAGGCGCACCGGCGCCACACCTCGTTCGCGCAGGTGATCGTCAGCCCGCTCCTTCCCGACAACGTCGATGTCGAGATCGACGAGGCGGATCTGCGAATCGATACCTACCGGGCGAGCGGGGCCGGCGGCCAGCACGTGAACAAGACGGACTCGGCCGTCCGGATCACGCACATCCCGACCGGCATCGTCGTCCAGTGCCAGAACGAGCGCTCCCAGTCGTCCAACAAGCAGACCGCCCTCCGGCTGCTCAAATCGAGGCTCGTCGAGCTCGAGCAGGAGAAGCGCGAGGAAGAGTTGGCAAAAGAGCGGGGCGCCGCGCAGGACATCGGGTTCGGAAGTCAAATTCGCAGCTATGTCCTTCAGCCGTACCAGCTCGTCAAGGATCACCGGACCGAGTTCGAGACGGGGAACACCCAGGCAGTCCTGGACGGTGAACTCGACGAGCTCATCCGTGCCTACCTGCTGGCGAAAGCGGCAGGAACGGTGGTTTAGTTCAACCTTTCGGTACACTGACCCGCTTCCGGGACTCGCGGCCGAGAGGCCCCTTCACTTCCATGCAGGAACCCGATCTTCAAATAGAGACGCCCATGGCCGTAGCTGAGCGCGAGCGAATCGAAGCGCCGGCTCCGAGCCCGTCGGCGATGATCGTCTTCGAGAACGTCTCGAAGATCTACGAGCCGAACGTCGCGGCGCTGCGCCACGTCACGTTCGTGATCGAGAAGGGCGAGTTCGTTTTCGTCGTCGGGCCGTCCGGCTCCGGGAAGTCGACGATCGTCCGGCTGCTGCTGAAGGAGCTCGAGCCGACGGGAGGGCGGATCATCGTCGGGGGCCGTGACCTGGGCCGCCTGCGGCGCTCGAGGGTGCCGCGCCTGCGGCGCAACATCGGCTGCGTCTTCCAGGATTTCAAGCTCCTCACCAACCGGACCGCGGCCGAGAACGTCGCGTACGCGCTCAAGGTGCAGGGTGAGAACCGAAACGAGATTCGCAAGAAGGTTCCCGAGGTGCTCAACATGGTGGGCTTGTCGGCGAAGATGGACTCGTACCCCGACGAGCTGTCGGGCGGCGAGCAGCAGCGCGTCTCGATCGCGCGCGCCTTCGTCAACCATCCGCCGCTGCTCGTCTGCGACGAGCCGACCGGGAACCTCGACCCCGACACTTCGGTGGGGATCATGCAGCTTCTCTATCGCATCAACCGGGCCGGCACGACCGTCCTGATGGCGACGCACGACCGCGAGATGGTCGACAAGATGCGCCGCCGCGTGCTCGCGCTCGAGGACGGCGCCCTCGCCCGTGACGAGCGCCGGGGAGGCTACGCGTCGGAATGAGAACGAAGATGCTCCTCTCGGAGGCCTGGCGCTCCCTCACCGCCAACGTCTCGACCACGTTCGCCGCCGCCGTCACCGTTCTGATCGGGATGGCGCTGGTCGGCATGCTGGTCGGGTTCGGGACGTACGCGCGTTCCTGGACGGACAAGACGAAGAAGGAACTGGTCGTCCACGTGTACTTCTGCACGGCTGCTGATGCAACCGATACCGGGCAGTCGAAGAATTGCCATGGGAAGGACGCGACACAGGGTCAGATCAATGCGGTGGCGCGCACTCTTCAGAAGGATCCCCTCGTCGGGTCGATTCGATTCATCTCGAAGTTGCAGGCGCTCAAGCAGCAGCAGAAGCTGCATCCAAAGGCGGGCTACAACCTCTTGCCGAGCAATCCGCTGCCTGACACCCTCGAGGTAAAGCCCATCAAGGGGGAGAAGGTCGACGCGTTGGCCCGCACGATCCGGCCACTACCGGCCGGAGTGGGCGTGGTGACCTTCGGGAAGAAGACGGCTCACAAGATTCTCGACGTCGCACACTTGATCGAAGTCATCTTCCTGGTCGCGGTGATCATCCTTCTCATCGCGTCGACGCTCCTGATCGCGAACACGATCCGCTTGTCGATCTTCTCGCGTCGCCGCGAGATCGAGGTGATGAAGCTGGTCGGTGCCTCCAACTGGTTCATCCGCGGGCCGTTCATGCTCGAGGGGCTGATGACCGGTTTCGTGGGCGCCCTCCTGGCGGTGATCGTCCTCTTCATCGGCAAGGAGACGATCGTGTCCTCGATCTGGTTCAAGGACCAGGGCGTGCACGCCCTCGCGTTCCCGCTGAACGGCCTGATCCTGATCGCCCTCGGGCTGCTGCTCGGCGCCGCCGCGTCGATGCTGACGCTGCGCAGATTCCTCAAGGTCTGACGGACAA
>JACDER010000233.1 GCA_013816275.1 Actinomycetota bacterium
GCACGTGCCGCGAGGTCTTCGAGCGGCGCAGCGAGACCCCGACGTCGCGGCCCTGTGACGGCAGGCGGGTCAGGTCGACCACGAACGCGTCCGCCCGTGAGCGCGGCAGGTCGCGGATCGTCCCGCTCGTGACCGGCGACGCGTCCACCTCGTGCCCGAGCGAGCGGAGGTCGGCCGCTCTCTCTTTCCCCTCGCCCGGGTGCCAGTGAACGAGTCGGATGCGCGCCATATCCAGGACTTTAGTTTGAGACGTGGGTACACTCGACTGCTCCTCGTGGGACTCAGGAGTTACTTCAACGGCTTTGGCGGCCGCGATATGGCCGTGGATCTCGGCACGGCCAACACGCTCGTCTACGTCCGCGGGCGCGGCATCGTCCTGTCCGAGCCGTCGGTCGTCGCGATCGACCAGCGCACGGGCGAGGTGCACGCGGTGGGTGTCGAGGCGAAGCGGATGCTCGGGCGGACGCCCGGCACGATCTCCGCGATCCGCCCGCTCAAGGACGGCGTCATCGCCGACTTCGAGGTGACCGAGCAGATGCTCCGCCACTTCATCCAGAAGGTGCACCAGCACCGGTTCGCGCACCCGCGCGTCGTCGTCTGCGTTCCGTCGGGCGTGACCGGCGTCGAGAAGCGCGCGGTCGAGGAGGCGACGCTGACCGCCGGCGCGCGCCAGGCCTACCTGATCGAGGAGCCGATGGCGGCCGCGATCGGGGCCGGGCTGCCCGTGGCCGAGCCGACCGGGAACATGATCGTCGACATCGGCGGCGGCACGAGCGAGGTCGCCGTGATCTCGCTGGGCGGCATCGTCGTCTCGCAGAGCCTCCGGGTCGGCGGCGACGAGATGGACGAGGCGATCGTCAATCACATCAAGCGCGAGTACAAGCTCCTGATCGGCCAGCAGACCGCCGAGGAGATCAAGCTCGAGATCGGGTCGGCCTACGACATGAAGGACGAGGTGCAGGCGGAGGTGCGCGGCCGCGACATGCTGACCGGGCTTCCGAAGACGATCATCCTCTCCTCGGAGGAGGTTCGCCGCGCGCTGGAGGAGCCGGTGACGCAGATCATCGAGGCGATCAAGTCCACGCTCGACAAGACACCGCCCGAGCTTGCCGCCGACATCATGGACCGAGGCATCGTCCTCGCCGGCGGCGGCGCGCTCCTGACCGGCCTCGACGAGCGGCTGCGCCACGAGACCCAGATGCCGGTGCACCTGGCGGAATCGCCGCTCACCTGCGTCGCGGTCGGCTCCGGACGGAGCCTCGAGGAGTTCGAAGCGATTCACCGCAGCGCTCGCTCGGCCGCGAAACGCCGCAACGGGTACCGCCGCTAACCCCTCCGCCGTCTTCCCTAAACTAGTTCGCTCCCGTGCCTCGCAACCGAACTGCACGGCTGGCAGTGCTGGGGTCCTCATCGCAGCGATCGACGCCGGCTTCGTATTCCTCGCGCTTCAGCGGCCCGGTCAGGCGCCGGATCGTCCTCGGCGTGCTCGTCGTCGTCTCTCTCGTCCTCATCACGGTCTACTTCCGCGAGACGCCCGGTGGCGCGCTCCACAACATCCAGAGCGCCGGCTCGACCGTCCTGCGCCCCTTCGAGGTGGCCGCAACGCGGGTCGCCCATCCGTTCCAGGATCTCTACAACTACCTCCGAGGCCTCGTGCACGCGAAGTCCGAGCGCGACCGCCTCCAGGCCGAGCTGGACAAGACCCGGCAGCGGCTGATCCAGTACCAGCTCGCCGTCCAGAACAACAAACAGTTGCGGGCGTCCCTCCACTACATCTCCGGCCGGCGCTTCCCGCAGGGCTTCCGTGCGTTAACTGCCGAGATCATCTCGAAGCCGCCGAGCCAGTTCGAGCAGCACGTGGTGATCGGGGCCGGCAGCGCTGACGGGATCCGCGACGACGACCCCGTCGTCAGCGCGGACGGCCTCGTCGGCAAGGTCACGAAGGTGGCCGCCAATCAGGCCCAGGTCACGCTCCTGACCGACGAGGACAGCGCGGTCTCCGCGCTCGACATCGACACCCAGGCCGAGGGAATCGTCAAGCACGGCCACGGCCCGGGGACGAACCTCTTCCTCGACCAGGTCCCGAAGTCCGAGCATGTCACGCTGAACAACCGCATCGTGACCGCGGGCTGGCATCAGGGCGACCTGAGCTCGATCTATCCGAAGGGAATCCCGATCGGGATCGTCTCGAGCGTCGGCTTCCCGAGCACCGACCTGTATGCCCGAGTCCAGGTGACGCCCTACGTCGACTTCTCGTCGCTCGACTCGGTGATCGTCCTGGTGGCGAAGAAGTGAGCGTCCTCGATGGGGCGAAGGCCGCGGCGCTGCTCTTCGTCGCTGCCGTCATCCAGGTCTCGGTCCTGAATTCGGTCACCGTCATCGGCGGGACGCCGGATCTTCTGCTCATCACGCTCTGCGCGGTCGCGCTCCTCCGCGGCTCGATCTTCGGCGCCGTTGGAGGCTTCTTCGCCGGCCTGATCGTCGACACGGCGACGCTCGAGACGATGGGAGTGACCGCGCTGCTGCTGACGCTCGCCGGCTACTGGATCGGACGCTACGGCGAGACGACCGGACGCGGCCGGCACGCGCCGGTCCTGTCGGTCGGCGTGGTGACCATCCTCTACGCGTTCGGCGCCCTCCTGGTCCGGTACCTGCTCGGGCAGGGCGGCTCCCCGCGTGTGGTGCTGCTCGACGCGCTGCCGCCGAGCCTGCTCTTCAACCTCCTGCTCGCGATCCCCGTCTTCCTCTTCTGCCGCTGGGTGCTCTCGCTCGGCCACGATTCGCAGCCCGTTCGGGAGGTGCGCCTGATTGAGTAGCACGACCGGGGCGCGCCCGCCGCGGCGGCTGCGGAGAACCGAGTTTCTCCCGCCGGACGAGCGGGTCGAGGTTCCGTACCGGTTCACTCCCAGGCTCGCGCTGCGCGTCGGCGTGCTGGGCCTGCTCGCGCTCGCCGTCTTCGCGGTGCTCCTGTTCCGGCTCTGGGCGCTCCAGGTCCTGTCGGGCACGCACTACCTGGCCCAAGCGCAGAACAACCAGATCCGGACGGTGCGGATCGAGGCGCCGCGTGGACCGATCGTGGACTGGCACGGGCGGCCGATCGTCACCAACGCTCCCGGGACGATCGTCCGCATCTGGCCGCAGGATCTGCCGAAGACGTGGACCCGCCAGCTGGCCGAGCTGCGGCGGCTCGCGACCGTCCTCAAGATGACGCCC
>JACDER010000036.1 GCA_013816275.1 Actinomycetota bacterium
GTGCTAGGCTCGGGCAGATGCCTGCTGGAGAGGCTTTCTAGTCATGTCGATCCCGGTTCGCCAGAGCGCGAAGATCGCCGCCTATCTGTTGAAGCAGAAGATCAAGCGCACCGACAAGTTTCCGCTCCTCGTCGAGCTCGAGCCGCTGTTCCAGTGCAACCTCGCCTGCTCGTTCTGCGGGAAGATCCAGTACCCGAAAGAGATCCTCAAGAAGCGTATGCCGGTCGACCAGGCGCTCGCGGCGATCGAGGAATCCGGCGCGCCGATGGTCTCGATCGCCGGCGGCGAGCCCCTCGTCCATCCCGAGGTAGACGTGATCGCTCGGGAGCTGATCAAGCGGAAGAAGTTCGTCTTCCTGTGCACGAACGGGATCCTGATGGAGAAGAAGATGGATCTGTTCAAGCCCTCGCCGTACTTCGCGTGGGTCGTCCACCTGGACGGCATGCGCGAGCGGCACGACGAGTTCGTCGAGCGCGAGGGCACCTTCGACAAGGCAGTCGCCGGGATCAAGGAAGCGCAGCGGCGTGGGTTCCGCGTCAACACGAACACGACCTTCCTGACGACGGACACGCCGAAGACGGTTCGCGACGTGCTCGACTTCCTGAACGACGAGCTCAAGGTCGACCAGATGATGCTCTCGCCGGCCTACGCGTACGAGAAGGCCCCGGACCAGGAGCACTTCCCGGGCGTCACGGCCTCGCGGAAGCTGTTCTCCGAAGCGTTCGGCGACGGCAAGCGGAGGAAGTGGCGGCTGAACCACACCCCGCTCTTCCTCGACTTCCTCGAAGGCAAGGTCGACTACCAGTGCACGCCGTGGGGGATTCCGAGCTATTCGATCTTCGGCTGGCAGCGCCCCTGCTACCTGATGTCGGACGGGTATGCGGCGACCTACAAGGAGCTGCTCGAGACCACCGACTGGTCGAAGTACGGCCGCGGAAACGACCCGCGCTGCGACAACTGCATGGCGCACTGCGGTTACGAGCCGACGGCCGTCCTCGCGACGATGGGCTCCCTCAAGGAGTCCCTGCGCGCGCTCGCCTCGCGCGCCTAGAAGCCGCCCGCCCCGCCTCCAACACTCAAGTACCCTCAAGGGTGCCTGGCACCGTTGGCGTTCTGTCACGAAACGGTGCCGAACCACGCGCTCGGCTTGCGCGCCAGGAAGCCGCCGCCTGCCCACAACCCTCGAGTACCCTCAAGGGTGCCTGGCACCGTTGGCCAAGGGTGCCTGGCACCGTTGGCGCTCTGTGACGCAACCCTCGAGTACCCTCAAGGGTGCCTGGCACCGTTGGCGCTCTGTGACGAAAGGGAGAAGAAACTGATGAAGCTCGAGGGCATCCACCACGTCACCAGCATCACCGCCGACGCGCCGCGCAACGTGGAGTTCTACGCCGGAACCCTCGGACTCCGCCTCGTCAAGAAGAGCGTCAACCAGGACGACCCGACCGTCTACCACCTCTTCTACGCCGACGAGCTCGGACGCGCCGGCAGCGACATGACCTTCTTCGAGTACCCGGGCGCGCGCCGCGGACGCGCAGGCGCCGGAATGATCCACCGCGTCACCTTCCGCGTCGCATCCGAGGAGGCTCTCGACTTCTGGGAGAAGCGACTCGGCGCCGACGGCGTCACGGTCGAGCGCGAAGAGGGAAGCCTCCGCTTCGAAGACCCGGAAGGCCTCGGCCTGGAGCTCGCGGTCGTCGAGACGGATGACGAGCCTCTGATCGCCGACCATCCCGAGATCCCGAAGGAGCTTGCGCTCCAGGGATTCGACTCGGTTCGGGCCTACGCCCACAATCCCGATGCCAGCCGTAGCCTATTCGAGGAGGCGCTCGTGTTCGAGCCCGACGGCGACGCCTCCTGGGAAATCCGCGGCGAGAAGCGCGGCTCGACCTACTCGTACGACACCCCTCTGCCGGAGCCGGGAATCCAGGGAGCAGGCACGGTGCACCACGTCGCCTGGGCCTCGCAGATGGACGAGCACGAGGCGTGGCGCGAGCGCGCCCTGCAAGCGGGAGCAGCCCCCACCCCGGTGATCGACCGCTTCTACTTCAAGTCCGTCTACTTCCGGGAGCCGAGCGGCGTGCTCTTCGAGATCGCGACCATCGGCCCCGGCTTCGCGACCGACGAGCCGCTCGAGCATCTGGGCGAGCGCCTCTCGCTGCCGCCCGACTACGAGCACCTCCGCGAGCAGCTGGAGCCCGTGCTGACGCCGCTCCCGGATCCACGCGCCGTCTGCGCGCGGTGACCGGGCTCACAGCGCGGCGCCGCGAGGCGGAAGGAGAGCCGGAAGGCGTGCTCGTCCTCTTTCACGGGCGCGGCGCGGACGAAAACGACCTCTTCCCGCTCCTCGACTACCTCGACCCGGAACGGCGGTTCCTCGGAGTGACACCGCGCGGCCCGCTCTCACTCCCACCGGGAGGCGCGCATTGGTACGCCGTGCGCGAGATCGGCTACCCCGACCGCGACACGTTCCTGCAGTCGTACGGGCTCGCCGCGGAACTCGTGAACACCCTCGGCTTTCCGCCCGAGCGGACGGTGCTCGGCGGCTTCTCGCAAGGCGCCGTCATGACCTACGCGCTCGGGCTCGGGAAAGGGCAACCGCGGCCGGCGGCCATGGTCTGCTTCAGTGGATTCATCCCGACCGTGGAGGGATTCGAGCTCGACCTGTCGCCGCCGTTTCCGCCGATGGCGATCGGCCACGGGACCTACGACGCCGTGATCGGTGTCGAGTGGAGCCGGCACGCACACGAACTCCTCACAGAGGCCGGCGCCGAGGTGCTGTATCGCGAGTCTCCCCTCCCCCACACCATCGATCCGCGCTTCCTCCGCGAGCTCGGGCCCTGGATCTACGAGCGGATTCGCGACCGGGCGAGCTCGACGTCCTCCTGAGTCATGCCGTCGCCGAGCAGATAGGCCTCCACGCTTCCGTGCGCTCGTTCCAGTTCCTCGAGCACCTGCACCATCGCCTCGGCCGGCGAGGCGCTGAACCTCCGCCGCAGCTCACGCTCCGAGTCGTCGCCGGCCGCGTCCACCCAGGTGCTCCACGACGGCCGGAGGTTCTCCGCGCTCAGGCCGTAGTCGGCGGCGATATCGCCGATCGGAACTCCGGCGAGCCGTAGGAGAAGCGCGGAGACGAGACCGGTCCGATCCTTGCCGCCCGCGCAGTGGACGAGCACTCCGCCCTCGCCGGCGCGCGCGACGACCGAGATCGCGGCCGCGAAATTCCTCGCGTTCCGGTGGAGCATCTCCAGATAGCCCTCGTGAACCGCGCTGACGTCGTCGGGGGCGCCGAACCACCGCGCCGCGATCTCCATCTGCTCCTCGAGGGAGATCTCGTCGAAGATCGAGACGTGCACGACGTCCACGGGAATCTCCGCCGGAGGATCCTCCTCCAGCTCCGACGTGAGCCTCAAGTCGAGGATGGTGCGGATCCCGTACGAGACGAGTGCCTCCCAGCCGGCCTCCGTCAGCTTCCGGACGCTGTCCGCGCGAACGACGGCACCCATCCGCGTCTCACCGCCGTCCTCGGTCGGATGGCCGCCGAGGTCGCGCACGTTGAGACAGCCCTCCCAGTCCAGCCGCCGCTCGGTCATGCGGTAACGCTACGAGTAAACGGCCTCGAGAGCGGCCGCGACCGTCCGGTCGCGCTGCGCCTCCTCGAGCAGCGAGTCTGCGATCCGCTCGGCGAGCGCGTGCGCGAGCTCGTCGACCGCCAGCCGCTCCCGCGCGTCCAGCCCGCTCAGCCGGCCGCCGACGCGGAGGAGCTGCTGGTCGCTCACCAGGCGTGCATGCAGCCGGACGGGGCCCGAGAGGTCGATCACACGAGCTGCGGACGCCGGTGACAGTTCGTTCGCTGGTCGGAGGTCGCGCCCCGAGGCTGGAGACTCGGATCCGTCCCCTCGGGAACGCTCCACGCCGACGGCGAGGCGATCAGAGAGGCGCTCGACGCGCTGCTCGAGAACGCTCTAAAGCACACGGAGCCCTCCGAGACAATCGAGCTCCGCGCGCGGCCGCGCGGAGACGAGGTCGTGATCGAGGTCGCCGACGGCGGGCTGGGCGTCGCGCCGGACCGGAGTTTCACGCTACACGGGTCGGCGCGCCGGTCGTACACTGAGGCTATGAGCTTCTTCGACAAGGTCAAGCAGGGCGCCGCCGACGCTGCCGGCACGGTCAAGGGCAACGTGCAGGAGATGAAGATCAAGAACGAGATGGTGCGGACGTACGAGGAGCTCGGGCGCAAGGCGTTCGAGCTCGCGGACAAGGGCAAGCTGAAGAGCACCCCCCTGAATCCGTTCATCAAGCATCTCCGGGAACTCAAGGCGGAGCTGGAAGCGTCCGAACACTCGGACTGGGCGGCCAAGAACCAAAAGTCCTGAGTTCGCGTAACTTGACTGTTACGTAACACTTCAGTTACACTCACGCGGTGGGATTCTGCGAAGTCCGCTACACGCGGCGCTACAACGCGACGCCCGCCGAGGTCTGGGCCGCGCTGACCGAGCCCGAATCGGTCGCCCGCTGGCTCGGGAATGTTCCGACGCGCGTGCGCGAAACGGAGCCGGAGCGGCTGCTCGAGCTCGACTGGCTCGTCCCCGGGGACGAGCCTTCGGTCGTCCGCTTCGAGCTGACGTCGCGAGAGAACGGCACGGAGCTCGTCCTCGACCACCGGCGCATCAACGCCGTCCTGGGCGGGGCGTACAGCGAGCGCTGGGCGAACACGCTTCTCCGCCTGGACGAGCTGCTGGCAGGGGTCGCATGAGCGCCTTCGAAGCCATCGCGGAACCAACGCGCCGCCGAATCGTCGAGCTCCTGGCCGACGGCGAGCGAAGCGCAGGCGAGATCGCCTCCCACTTCGAGACGAGCCGGCCCGGCATCTCCCGGCACCTGCGCGTCCTCCACGAGCACGGGCTCGTGAACGCGCGCGTCGACGGGACGCGCCGCCTGTACTCACTCGATCCGGCCCCCCTGGCCGAGGTGGACGAGTGGCTCGAGCGGTACCGCTGCTTCTGGACGAACCGGCTCGACGCCCTCGATACGGAAATCAGACGACGAAGGAGGAAGACCTGATGGAAACCGAGCAGACGATCACTCCTTACCTGCTGTACAAGGACTGCGACGCCGCGCTGAAGTTCCTCTCCGAGGCTTTCGGCTTCGAGGAGGTGCTCCGGTACACGAGCGAGGAGGGCTACGTCAACCACGCCGAGGCGCAGCTCGGAGACGCGAAGATCTACATGGGCGACCCGGGCGACCACTACCGGAACCCCCGGGACGTCGGGGAGACCTTCGGGGTCTACGTGCTGATCGACGACGTCGACGCGCATTGCGAGCGGGCGAGGGCGGCCGGGGCCGAGATCACGGAGGAGCCGGTCGACCAGGAGTACGGGCACCGCCGCTATTCGGCGAAGGACCCGGAAGGCGTGCATTGGTACTTCGCGGCCGCGATCAAGGACGTCGCGCCGGAGGAGTGGGGCGCGAAAGTCTCAGCGTAGGAGGCTGGTCTTCTCGAGCCGCTTCGGGATTCCCCGCAGGCGCTCGAGCGGCTCGGCGCTGAAGACGAAGCGGACGTGGCGCTCGGCCACGCCCGCCCCCCACCCGCGCATCCCCGTCGCCGCGATCGAGGCTTCCTCGAGGAGGAGACGCGATGCCTCTTCGGGCTGGAAGCCGAGCTTGGCTACGTCGAGGAGCAGCGACCACCCGCCACCCGGATTGACCACCGGCCAGCCCTCCAGCGCTTCGAGCAGGAAGTCGCGGCGGCGCTCGAGTTCGGCAACGCACTCGGCCACGTGTCCCTGGTCGCCCCGCAGCACCTCGGTCGCGGCGCGGCGAGCGATTCCGACAGGTGTCGTTGTGTTGTAGATGTGGGCCCAGCCGATGTCCCCGATCGTCGCGGCCGGCCCCGCCACCCAGCCGACGCGCCAGCCGATCATGCGGTGTTCCTTCGAGAGCGAGCCGACGACGAGCGTCCGCTCGGCCATTCCGTCGAACCGCAGCGGATGGACGAGCGGGCGTCCGTCGAAGAGCAGCCGCTCCATCGCCGCGTCGTAGATCAGGAACAGGTCGCGCTCGCGGCACAGGTCGCAGGCCAGGCGCCAGTCCTCCTCGTCGAACGTCCCGCCCGAAGGCATGGACGGGCTCATCAGGAGCATTCCTGTGGTCGCCGGTCCGATCGCGGCCTCCAGCCCGTCGCGGTCGAGCCGCCACTCCCCGTCCACGACCCGAAACGGCGCGAACGCAGGCGTCCCACCCGCCAGGTGGATGCGGTTGACGATCCCCGCGTAGGTCGGATCGGTGACGACGATCTCATCGCGGTCGCTTACCGTCGCGAGCAGCGAGTTCAGGAGCCCCTCCATCCCGCCGACGGTGATCACGATCTCGGTCTCGGGGTCGTAGCGGTGGCCCGTCCGCTCAGCGGTGAAGTCGGCGATCGCGGCGCGCAGCTGGAGGTCGCCGGTGAACGGCAGCCAGCTGTTCGCCTCGGGAGCTTCCAGCCCCTCGACCGTCGCCCGCACGGCCTCCGGCGGGAGCGGAAGGTCGGTGTCGAGGTTCTCCATGCGCAGGACCGGCCAGTCGGGATTGGCCTCCGCCGGCCGGTCCGCCGCGGCCGCAACCCGGTCGATGCCGAAGCCTCGAACGGAATTGAGCCGCTGCGCACGCCTGATCACGCGCGGGACTCTACGGCTTCACGGCCTTGACGATCGCAGAGTGCATCCCGCCGCCCAGGTCCTGCGTCGGCTCCACGGTCACGTCCGAGAAGCCGGCCTGCTCGAGCCCGTCGGCGAACTCCGTGGTCGAGAGCGCGCCTGCGATGCAGCCGACGTAGCTCCCGCGCTCCACGCGCTCCTCCGGCGAGAGGCGATCCTCGGCGACGATGTCGCTGATCCCGATCCGCCCTCCCGGCTTGAGCACGCGGGCTATCTCGCGCAGCACCGCCGGCTTGTCGGTCGAGAGGTTGACGACGCAGTTGGAGATCACGACGTCGACGGACGCGGTTGGCAGAGGGATGTCCTCCATCAGCCCCCTGAGGAAGATTGCGTTGCGGATGCCGGCTTCGGCCGCGTTCCGCTGCGCCAGCTCGAGCATCTCGTCGGTCATGTCCAGCCCGAAGGCGACACCGCCCGGCCCGACACGCTTTGCCGACTGGATCACCTCCAGCCCGCCGCCCGAACCCAGGTCGAGCACCGTCTCACCCTCGTGCAGCTCAGCGACGGCGAGCGGGTTCCCGCAACCCAACGACCCCGCCGGGGCATCGTCGCCGCAGGACTCGCCCCCGCAGCAACCGGTCGTCGCCGCCTCCGCGTAGTGGCGGCGAACCTCCTCACGCAACTCGGTCATGTCGAACCTCCATCAGCTCGGCAAGACGATCGGTCGCCTCGCGGTCGATCGAGAAGTACGCCCACTTGCCCCGCTGCTCTCGCCGCAGCAGGCCGGCGTCGGTCAGCTTCTTCAGGTGATGGCTGACGGTCGCCTGTTTGAGGCCGAGCTCGGGCTCGAACTCGCACGCGCACACAGGCGACCCACTCGTCGCCAGCAGATTCAGAATCTTCACGCGTGCTGGATCGGCGAGTGCCTTGAACAGCGTCGCGGCGGCCTCGATCTCATCCTCTGAAAGGGTCGGGGCGCCGAGCGGCCGGCAGCAACCAACGAGCGGGAGCGTCTTCATATCGATGAACATCGTAATGATAAATATCGATATGTCAAGATGAGGCATGCCGCTACTCGCGCTGTTCTGGCTCTTCGCGCTGCTGACGGCGGGAGGTCATTCGGTTGCAGGGCCGTCCCTGGCGATCGACGCAGGCGCCGACAATCACCCCATCAGCGCGTACATCTACGGTCAGAATTTCGCCGCCTCGGGCCCGGCCGAGACGCAGACGTTCGCGCACGAGATCGGCCTCCCCGTCGACCGCTGGGGCGGCAACTCGACCGATCGCTACAACTGGCAGATCGGGGCCTGGAACACGGCCGCCGACTACTACTTCGAGAACATCGCTGACTGCACACAGTGGAACGCGTGCGGCTCGTGGGCGCCGAGCGACCGCGGCTACCGGCGCTTCGTCGACGGCGACCGGGCACTCGGCGCGAAGACGCTGATCAACCTCCCATTGACGGGTTGGGTGGCAAAGTCGGCCCGCGCTGACCATCCGTTCGACTGCAGCTATCCGAAGGCCTCGTTCCCGAACCAGGACTCCTTCGACTACTGGGATCCCAACTGCGGCAACGGGCAGCTCAACGGGACGAAGTACACGTCCGATCCGGCGACGGCGAACGTCGCCGAGGATCCCCGCACGAATGCCGCGTTCTTCAGCGGCTGGGTCTCGGATCTCGTGTCGCGCTACGGCGCGGCCTCGAACGGGGGCGTCCTCTTCTACGAGCTCGGCAACGAACCGGGGCTATGGAGCTCGACCCACCGCGACGTCCATCCGCAGGGACTCACCTATGACGAGCTGTCGCAGAAGTCGATCGCGGCCGCCCAGGCCGTCAAGAGCGCTGACCCGTCGGCGTTGACGATCGGCTTCTCGGAATGGGGCTGGCCGAACTACTTCTGCGGCCAGGCGGACATCGATACCGCAGGCTGGGGCGCGTGCAACACCACCCATCCGACCGGGCCGGATGCCGCGGCCCACGCGAACGCCCCGATCGTCGACTGGTTCCTGAAGGCGTTTCGCGAGGCCTCGCAGCAGCAGGGGAAGCGGCTGCTCGACTATCTCGACGTCCACTACTACAACCAGGCCGGCTCGGGCGATCCGACGCGCTCGCTCTGGGATCCGACCTACACGGACCCGAGCTGGATCGACGACAAGATCGAGCTGATCCCGAGGATGAAGCGCTGGATCGCCGCCAACTATCCGGGGACGATGATCGCCCTCACGGAGTACAACCTCTCGCTCCCGAGCGCCGGCGCGCAGATGAACGCGCTCATCCAGGCCGACACGCTCGGCGTCTTCGCACGCGAGGGCGTCGATCTCGCGACCCGCTGGTCGCTCGAGGCGGACGGCCCGCTGATCCCGTGGGCGTTCCGTGTCTTCCGGAACTACGACGGGAGCGGCGCGCGCTTCGGCGACACGTGGGTGCGCTCGACGAGCGGCGACCAGGGGCAGCTCGCGATCTACGCGGCGCGACAGCTCAACGGCGGAGCGCTGACCGTGGTCGTGATCAACAAGACGACCGATTCGCTGACGAGCCCCCTGTCCGTCTCGGGGTTCGCACTCCCGGCGAGCGCGCGCGCCTTCCGCTGGAGCGGCGAGGCGAAGATCGACCGTTTGGCGGATCAGCCGGTGTCCGGGACCGGGTTCACGGCGACCTACCCCGCAAGGTCGATCACGGTCTTCGAGCTGGCGAGCAACGTAGCGCCGCCGCCGCCGCCGCCGCC
>JACDER010000234.1 GCA_013816275.1 Actinomycetota bacterium
GCTGCACAGCGAGCGGTTCGTCGACTGCTCGCCGGCGGCGGTCTGGGCGACGCTGCTGGACGAGGGCACCTACCTGGCCTCGGAGCGGACGATGTACCGGCTGCTCGCCGCGAACGGGGGGGTGCGCGAGCGCCGCGACCAGCTCAGCCACCCGCCCTACGCGCGGCCGGAGCTGCTCGCGAAGCGACCGAACGAGGTCTGGAGCTGGGACATCTCGAAGCTCAAGGGCCCAGCGAAGTGGACCTGCTTCTACCTGTACGTGATCCTGGACGTGTTCAGCCGCTACGCGGTCGGCTGGACCGTCCAGCACCGCGAGTCGGCCGAGCTCGCCAAGGCGCTGATCGCCCAGGCGACAGAGCAGCAAGCGATCGAGCCGAGCACGCTCACCGTGCACGCAGACCGCGGCAGCTCGATGACCTCGAAGCCGGTCGCGTTCCTGCTCGCCGACCTCGGCGTCCTCAAGACGCACAGCCGGCCGTACACCTCGACCGACAACCCCTACTCGGAGGCGCAGTTCAAGACGCTCAAGTATCGGCCCGGCTTCCCCGCCCGCTTCGACTCGATCGAGCACGCGCGCGCGTTCTGCCGCGAGTTCTTCGGCTGGTACAACCACCAGCACCGCCACTCCGGGATCGGCCTGATGACCCCGGCGACCGTCCACCACGGCCAAGCCGAGCAGACCCGGGCCGCCCGGCGAGCCGTCCTCGAGGCGGCCTACGCCGCCACCCCCGAGCGGTTCCTCCGCCGGCCGCCACGGCCGCCAGCGCTACCGACCAGCGCCTGGATCAACAAGCCCGACAGCGAGGAGGTTGCACACTAAACTTACGACCGAGCTGTCTCATTCGACTTGACAGGCTCCGCTCGTTCGATGTCGCCTACGAGCAGCTCGTGCTCGCCCTCGGCTCCGTTCCGCGCACGCTCCCGATCCCCGGGCTCGCCGAGCACGGCCTCGGCTTCAAGAACCTCGCCGACGCGATCCACCTGCGCAACCACGTCCTGCGCGAGCTCGAGGCGGCCGACGCGGAGCTCGACGCGTCGCGCGCCGAGCGCCACCTCACCTTCGTCTTCGTCGGACTGCGCCCGCGTGCCGAACGCCGCCACGCCAGACCACCCAGATCCACCGACGAGCCAGCACGCCCTCCGCCAGGCGCGGCGACTGGCGAAGAACCTGCAGGAGGCGCCGACGCCGTATCGCTACCGCATGCTCGGGATGGTGGCGACGCTCGGGCGCCACAAGGGGGTCGGCGACGTGCTCGGGCTCCGCCTGCGCGGCTTCCTCGGCTGGTTCGCGACGCGGACATACCACCTCTACCAGCTCCCGCTCGCGTCGCGAAAGCTGCGGGTCGTCACCGACTGGACCGTCTCGCTCTGCTTCCGCCGGGACATCGCCGAGCTCTCCATGCTCGGCCACGCCCGCGGCCTCCACTGAGAGGGGCGCGAGGCAGCTTCGACTATCTCGGTGACCTCCAGCACCCGAGGTGGCGAAGGCGTCGATTAGAGGCGTACCGTGCTCGCGCATGACGCGCCTTCGGCCCCAGAGGGGCCAGGCTGGTCGCGCTGGTCGAAGAGACGTGTCGCCGCGCGCCGAATTCGAGACTGGCGCCTGGGACGCTCCTCTCGCCAGGCACATCGTCGACGAGTCGGGCACAGGTGCTCTGCGAGGGCGAACCAGTCGCCGTCCCCGGCCCCGAGCGGGCCGTGATCCCCGCACCGGACGCGTCGTCGACGCGCGAGCGGCTCGCTCCCGCAGCCAGGCGAGTCGGCTGAGGCCAGCGGTGCAGCGGTAGACCGGGTCGCCACGGCGTCCCGGCTTGGGGCGCAGGTCGCCTATGGTAGTGGTGTCCCTCCTGGTGGCAGGGCGCAAACGGCACCTGCGGACGTGCCGGAACCTACTCGCTTTCGAGGAAGGACCTCGGCAGGGATTCTTGGCTCTACCCGAAGCCGAGAATGAACTTCGCGTCGTCGGACATCTTGTCCGGCGTCCAGGGCGGATCCCAGGTGAGCTCGATCTCGACCTCCTCGACGCCGGGCAGCGAGGACATCACGTTCTGCATGTCCTCCTGGATCATCGGACCCGCCGGGCAACCCATCGAGGTGAGGCTGTGGATCGCCTTCACCCTCGCGCCGTCGACCTCGACGTCGTACAGAAGCCCGAGCTCGACGATGTCCATCCCGAGCTCGGGATCCTCGACGCCGCGGAGGGCGTCTATAGCTTCCTCGCGGGTTGGCATGCACTCAGTCTACTGGCTGAGGGCTTGCGCTACCCGAGCGGGCCCGGTTCGCTGCGCCGCGCCCGCGTGAGAAGTCGGTTCCGTCGATGACGCGCACCCCGGTGTGATGCGCGTCATATCCCGCCTGCCATTGCGACGCTCGTCCGCCTCACGGTGCTCGCCGCGATCGAGTCGATGACCGGTGCGCGCTTTGTCCACAATCAGCTCGAGCTTACCGGCTGGGATGTGCGGATCGCGGACGCGCAGCGGGCGAAAGGGCTTGCCCCACTCGCCTGCAAGACCAATCGGATCGACGCGTCGGTGTTGGCCGAGCTCGCCCGCCGCGAGCTGGTGCCCGAGATCTGGCTTCCCGACCCGGAGGTGCGGGCCGAACGTGAGCGCGCCCGCTTCCGCCTCCGCCTCGTCCACAAGGTGGCGTCTCCGGAGCGCTGTAAATTCGCTCCGGCGTAGGCTCCAGCGGCGAGATTCTACGCGGCGACCACCTCCTCTCCTGCGGCGCGGTCGTCCCGTCGGCGTTCGGCGGTGATTCGCTCGAGCAGCTGGCGGTCGAGGTCGTCCTCGACCGCCAGCTCGTCTTCCTCCGCGAGCCGTCGATCTCAGGCGGGACGGGCGGCTTCGACCTGCCTGTAGTCTGGCTGCTATGGAGCGCCTGGATGGGTTGCTGCGACAGGCTTTTCCCGACGCGAGCGAGGTCTCCGTCCTCGACCGAACCGGCACCGGTGACCACCTTCAGCTGATCGTTGCGAGCCCGCGCTTCGACGGGCTCTCGCTCGTCGGGCAGCACCGTCTCGTCTACGACGCCCTCGCGGAGCCGCTCGCGGACGGGACGATCCACGAGCTGAGAATCAAGACGAAAGGGAGTCAATGAACGAGATGCGCGAGAAGATCCAGCAGGTGATCGCGGACGAGCCGGTGGTCCTGTTCATGAAGGGCACGCCACAGAGGGCGATGTGCGGGAA
>JACDER010000235.1 GCA_013816275.1 Actinomycetota bacterium
GCGCAGCCATGACCCGGTTCTCCTTGCGCTCGTAGAGCGCAAGGGCTTCCCGTATCAGCTCTGCGGCCTCCTCGCGACGTCCGGCGGCCGGAGGATGCCTGCGAGAGTGCCCGCAATTCGTGCAGACAGGCATGGCTCGACCCTACTCGACTGCGAGACCGGTCCGGGCGGCCGCGAGCCGCTGCGAGACGACCGCGTCGGCGGCCTCGGCGCTCGAAGCATGACCTGTCACTGACGCGAGGAACTCGTCGCGGTCGAGGGCATACAGGTCGACGTCCCCGGCGGCCGCGACCGTGGCCGTCCTGGGAACGTCGCGAAGCAGCGCAATCTCGCCGAAATGGTCTCCTGGGCCGAGCGTTCGAACCTGCTCACCGCCGACCGAGACCTCGACCGTGCCGTCCACGACGATGTAGAACCGGTCGCCGCTTTCCCCCTCCCGAACGATCGTCTCGCCGGCATTCGCATGGACAGGAACGAGCTCTCGGGCAACGCGCTCGATCTGCGCCTGCGGGAGGGGCGCGAAGATCGCGATCTCGCGCAGGAGCTCGAGCTGGCGCACGGGGAGCGCGAAGGCCGCGTCGATCGCGCCGAGCCGGTGCCAGAAGAGCAGGCCGAGCGCGGGCAGCAGGCAGCCCGTCGCGATCAGGGCGCCGCGCGTTCCGATCCAGGTGACGAGTGGCGGGGCAATGATCGCGCCGATGCCCATCGCGCCGATGATCAGGCTCTCGACGGCTCCGAAGACCCGCCCGAGGACCTCGTCCGGGACCGCCCTCTGCAACAGCGTCGGTGCCGCCACCTCGACGAGCGTGTCCCCGATCCCGATGAACCCGATCAGGATGAGGGCGGCCGCCGAGCTAGGGAAGATGCCGATCAGGATCAGCGGCAACCCCCAGAGGAGCGTGCCGATCGCGAAGTCCGACGCGAGCTTCTGGCGCGCGACCAGCGCGACGGTCAGCGCCGCGCCGACGAGCCCGCCGATCCCGAAGGCCGAGTTGAGGTACCCGACGCCCGACGTGCCCAGGTGGAGCAGCTTGATCGAGGCGACCACGATCAGGACGCCGAGCGCCCCGGCGACGACCGTCTGCGCACAGTAGAGCCCCGTGAGGAGGCGGAGCTTCGGCTCGGCCAGAATCGTGGAGAAGCCCGCGAACGCCTCCTTCGCAAGCTTCCGCTCAACATCCTGTTCCGCCTTTCGAGCGGGCGGCGCATCGGCGCGGATCCTGGCCACCTGGAGCGCGGAGAGAGCGAATGTGGCAGCGGTGACCGAGAACACGGCTTCGACGCTCGTCGTCGCGAGGAGGACGCCGCCGAGCGCCGGGCCGGCAAAGCTCCCGACCGCCGCGATCGTGCTCATGACGACGTTCGCCGCCGTCAGTTCCTCCGGACTGCGGGAGATCGCCGGCAGCAGCGCGGACTGCGCGGGCCTGAACGTCGTCGAAAGGATCGTGACGAGGCCCGCCAGCGCATAGACGAGCCCGGAGGGGAGCGAGAACCCGACCACGAGCGCGGCGCACACGAGCGCGACCGCGCGGGTGACGTCGGCGAAGAGCATCACTCGTTCGCGCCGGAAGCGGTCGGTGAGCACGGCCGCGAAAGGCGCGATCACCGCGGCCGGGAAGACCCGGATCAGCGCGACGAGCCCGACCGCGCTCGCCCCGCCGGCCCGGTACGCGAAGACCGCGACCGCGACGACGTACATCCACTTTCCTGTCTCGGAGCCCGCCCAGGCAAGCTCGACCCGGCGCAGGTTGGGATTGCCGAACACGGCTCGGAACGCGCTCAGCGACTCGGACAGGCGCTCCCTCACGACGCGAGAATTGCATCTTTTCCGGGGAAGAGGGAAGATTTGGGACGAGCCGCCCGTCTTGTGGGTCAGATACCCGCAGAGGGCGGCCACCAAAAGGAGGAACCATGGAAGAGAAAGATCGCTTCGAGAACGCAGAGCCGGAGACCGACGACGTCGAGGGTCATCGCCTCAAGGACGACCCCGAGCGCAAGGCGGACGACCCCGAGCGTAAGGCCGATAGGCAGGCCGACCGTAACGCCGAGCCGGACGTCGAGGCTCACCGGCTCGTCGACCGCAATGCCGATCGCAACGTCGACCGCAATGCCGATCGCACAGCGGATCGCAACGTCGATCGCAACGTCGACTAGGCGGATCGAACAGAAGCGTTCGAGCGGGGCGGCGCGAGCCGCCCTAGCTCATTTCCGGAGCAGGTCTTCGAGCGCGTTCAGAAGAGAGAGCCCGGCCTCGCGGCGCTTCCCTTCCAGACCGTCGAGCGCGGCGGCCAGCCGTGCCGCGGCTGCAACGTCGGCATCGGCCCCGTCGAGAACGGCCTTCGCGGTCCGGGCGCGTAGCAGGAGGTCGAGGGCGATCGCGGCCTGGTTCGCGAACATCGCGAGCAGGTCCATCTCGCCGAGGCTGAAGGTCGTCTGGCGGTCGAGAACCTGCAGCACCCCCAGCGCCCGCTCCTCGTGCAGGATCGGCACCGCCATCAAGCCCTTGGGGACGTAGCCCATCCGCTCCGCCACGTCCTTCGCATGGCGCGGGTCGCTCTGGACGTCTTCGATCGCGATCGGTTGCCTCGTGGTCAGGACCCAGCCCGCGATCCCCTGTCCCGACGGCATCCTCATGCCGAGCAGGTGCCGGTCTTCCTCTCGCGCGACCGCCTCGATGACCAGCTCGTCCGCCTCCTCGTCGAGCAGCCAGATCGACGAGCCCTTGGCGTTGAAGATCGCGCGGGCGACCTGGACGATCGACTGGAGAAGCTCGCCGTAGGCGTCCTCCGAGCCGGCGACGCCGGCGGCCACCGCCGCTCTGAAGCGGTCCTCACTCATCGCCGCCTCCGACATTCGTGGAGGTGAGGTAGAGGACGTTCTTGAGCTGGAACGGCGTCAGCTCGGGATGCGCGCCCAGGACGAGCGCGCAGACGCCGGTGATGTGGGGCGTGGCAAAGCTGTTCCCGGTCACACGGAGCTCGCCGCCGTCCAGCCAGGCGACGTCGATCCCGACCCCGCGCGCGAAGAACTCGACCGGCGGGGCGGGGTTGTAGTAGTACGCGAGTGGATCGGATCCCTCATGGCTTCCAACCGAGATGACCGAGGAGAACCGCCACGGATAGCTCTCGACCGGGAGGTTGTGCGCGGAGGCGACCAGGACCGTGCGTTTGAAGTAG
>JACDER010000037.1 GCA_013816275.1 Actinomycetota bacterium
GGGCGACGTCGAGGCCCTCTCGGAGGCAATCGGCGAGTTGCTGTCCGACTCGGACGCGCTCGCACGGGCGCGCGAGGGTGCCCGCCGGGCACGCGAGGCCCTGACCTGGGACGCCGCCGCGGCTGCCCACATCAAGCTCTACCAGGAGCTCGTGTGATCTTCCGACGCCGGTTCGCGGACATCGTCGGCCGCCAGCTCGACCTGTTCGAGACGGAGTACGCCGATCTGATCATCGAGGCGGACGAGGCCGAGGCCGCGTACGACAAGTCCGATCGCGACGACTCGGAGGAGCTCTTCGGCGACTACATGCTCGTGGTCGAGGCCGGCGCTGAAGCGCTCGCCGACCTCCGAGACCACTACGCGTCCACGCTCGAAGGCGAGGTCGCCGAGGAGTACCGCGATGCGTTCAACCGAGGCGTACTGAAACGGTTCCCGCGGTTCGCGCTCGAGATCGAGGACATCTGAGCACTCGCGAGTTGGTCCTGAACCGGTTCGCATGGGTCGACGGCCATGCGGACATCTGGCGACTCTTCTCGGACGCTGAAGTCTTCCACGCCGTCGTTGAGACACTGGCTGAACCGTTCCGCAGCGCGACGAAGGTCGCGGGCGTGGAGGCGCGCGGTTTCATCCTCGGTGCCGCTGTGGCGGCCGAGCTTGGAGTCGGCTTCGTGGCAATCCGCAAGGAGGGCGGCCTGTTTCCGGGTCCGAAGGTAACGCACAGGACGGAGCCGGATTACCGCGGCAACCAGAGCCTTCTGCGCCTCCAGCGCGAAGCGGTTTCGCCAAACGACCGAGTGCTCCTTGTGGATGACTGGGCTGAACTGGGAAGCCAGGCTCTCGGGGCGAAATCATTGATCGACGAGTGCGGCGCGGCCTTTCTCGGACTCGCGATCATTGTCGATCAGCTGGAGGACGAAACGCGAAGGCGAATCGGCCACGTACACGCTCTCGTGACTGCGAACGAGCTCGGTCCGAGCGCCTGATCACCGGTGCCCGAAGTGGTGGGCCTGGGGTAGCACGTCACCGACATCCAGCCCTCCGGCAACGCGGTGGGCAAGCGGGCCAAGCGTCTCCAGCTCGCGGACGAGGACGTTCTGGTTGCGGTCGCGGCGCTCGAACTTCCCGCGCGCGAGCAGGAGCGGCTCCCCGCGGACGATCGGGCGGTAACGCTCGTACACCTGCGGTGGCACGATCAGGTTCATCTGACCGTGCTCGTCCTCGAGCAGCATGAAGACGACGCCGTTCGCGGTCGCCGGGCGCTGGCGCGCGACGGCCATCCCCGCGACGGTCACCTCGGAATCCGAGCGGGCCTCGGGCAGCTCGAGGGTCGAGAGCGTCCCCTGTGGGAGATGCGGACGGAGGAGCTCCATCGGATGCACTCCGACCGACAGGCTCGTCTTGCCGTAGTCGGCCAGCATCCGCTCCCAGGCGGTCTGCTCCGGAAGGTCGGGGATCTCGGCGGTCGGGCCGAGCGGCAGGGCGAGCTGGCGCTCCTCTCCGGCAGTGCCTGGAACCGTCTCCGGCCGCGGCACCAGCCCGAGCCTCCAGAGCAGCCGCCGCCGGGGTTCTCCGAAGGAGTCGCAGGCCCCGGAGGCGACGAGCGCCTCCAGCTCGTCCCGGCCCGCCGGCGCCCGCTGGACGAGGTCGACGACCCCCCGGTACAGGCCGCCACGCTCCCGCTCCCCGACGATCGCCTCGGCGTCGTCTGATCCCACAGATTGCACGTACTCGAGCCCGACGCGCACCGCCTCGCCCTCGAGCACGCATTTCGCCTCGCTCACGTTCACGTCCGGCGGGAGCACCTCCACCCCACGCCGCTGCGCATCCCGCACAAGACTCGCAGGCGGGTAGAAGCCCATCGGCTGCGCGTTCATCAACGCCGCCAGGAACTCGGCCGGATAGTGGTGACGCAGCCACGACGACTGGTAGGCGAGCAGCCCGAACGCCGCCGCGTGCGACTTGGGAAAGCCGAAGCCGGAGAAACCCACAAGCTTGTCGTAGATCTCGTGCGCCTTTCGCTCGTCCACTCCCCTGCCCTGCGCCCCCTCCACGAAGCGGGCGCGGTAGGCCTCGATCGCGGCTTCGCTGCGCCTTCGGCTCATCGCGCGGCGCAACCCCTCCGCCTCCCCGACGGTGAAGCCCGCGAGCGCCATCGCGACCTCGAGCACCTGGTCCTGGAAGACGACGACGCCGAGCGTCGAGCGTAGTGGCTCGTCCAGCAGTGGATGATCAGCGGGCGGGACGAAGTCCGGGTCTTCCCGCAGGCGCTGGCGACGGTCGATGTAGGGATGAACGGCCTTACCCTGGATCGGCCCCGGCCGGACGAGCGCGACCTGCACCGTCAGGTCGTCGAGGTGCTCGGGCCGTGTCCGCAACAGGCTCTGCATCTGTGCGCGGCTCTCGATCTGGAATGCACCCACGGTGTCGGCCCGCTGGATGTCCTCGTAGGTCGCCGGATCGTCGAGGGGGATGCGGGACAGATCGATCGTCTCCCCATGCACGCGCGCGATCTGCTCCACGCATTCTTCGACCGCCGACAGCATCCCAAGGCCGAGCAGGTCGATCTTGAGGAAGCCCGCGTCGTCGCACGAGTCCTTGTCCCACTGGCACATCTGACGTCCCGCCATCGCCGCCGGCTGGACGGGGACGAGCTCGACGAGCGGCCGGGTCGAGATCACCATCCCGCCCGGATGCTGCGAGATGTGACGGGGCAGGCCCGCGATCTCCGCGCAGAGCTCCCCAAACGCCCGCCATCTCGGGGATGCGAGCTTTGTCGCCGCATCAGGGAGCGCGGCCAGCTCGTCCTGAACGCGCCTGGGATTGCCGTCGGTGAGGCGCGCCAGCCGCTCCAGCTCGGCGAACGGAAGCCCGAGCGCCTTCCCCAGGTCGCGGATCGCGCCTCGTGACCGGTAGGTCGCGAAGCTGGCGACGAGCGCGGCGTGCTCGCGGCCGTACTTCTCGGTCACGGCCACGATCAGCTTCTCGCGGATGTCGCGCGGAAAGTCGAGGTCGATGTCGGGAACCGACTCGAGCTCACGGTTGAGGAACCGGCCCAGCGAGAGCTCGGCCTCGACCGGGTCGACGTGCGAGAGCCCCGTCAGGTAGCAGACGATCGAGCCGACCGAGCTTCCCCGTCCGCGACCGGGCGGAAGGACGTTCCGCGCGGCCGAGGCACCCCGAACCTCGAGCGCGACCTCGCGGGCCAGCTCGAGCACTTCCCAGTGGAGCAGGAAGAAGCCGGCCAGGCCCAGCTCGCCGATCAGCTGGAGCTCCTCGTCGAGGCGTGCTCGCGCCCGCTTCTTGTGTCCGTTGGCTCCGCCGTAGCGCTCGTCGAAGGCGCAATCGCAGACTCGGGTCAGCTGAACGATGGCCGGTTCGTCTCCGTCCGAGAAGTCGGGATAGCGGTAACCGAGCTCCTCGGTCAGGTCGAACTCGAGCCGGGCGGCCAGCTCGCCGGCCTGCGCGACCGCGCCCGGATCGTCGGGAAAGCGCTCCGCCATCGCTGCGGGGGCAATGAGCACGCTCTCGTGGTTCCCGCGCCGCTCGCGCTCGCAGCCGTCCAGTGACGTCCGGTGCTTGACCGCCACGAGCGCGTCCTGGAGCGGAGCGCGACGCGGGTGGTGCGAATGCGAATCGCCGGTCGCGACCGTGGGGACGCCAAGGGCATCCGCGAGCGCCCGAAGCGCCGCGTTCCGGCGCGTATCCCCACGTTCATACGGGCGCTGGAGCTCGACGAAGAACCGGTCCGGGCCAAACGCGCGCGCGAGCGCCGCCGCCGCGTTCGGATTGCGGACGGCGAGCCCTCGGCGGGCACAGCCCGACAGGCAGACAAGCCCGCCGTTCAGCTCCTCGAGCCGCCTCTGGTCGAGTGCCGGCGGCAGCGGTTCGGCTCCCTCCTTCGGCCGCGTGTGCGCATAGGCGGCGGTGATCAGCCGGCAGAGGTTGGAGTAGCCCTGCGACGTCTCCACCAGAACGGTCACGTGCGAGCCGTCGGTCAGCGTCAGCTCCGCGCCGGTGATCGGGCGGACGCCGAAAGCCTTCGCCGCATGGGCGAACTCCAGCGATCCGCACAGCCCGTCGTGATCGGTGAGCGCGAGCGTCTCGTAGCCGAGCTCAGCCGCCTGGACGGCGAGCTCCTCCGGCAGCGACGCTCCGTCCAGGAACGAGTACGCCGAATGGCAGTGAAGCTCGACGTAGCTCATACTCCGCCGCCGTGGAAGTGACGGAACGTCCGGGCAGGCGGGCGCTGGTGAAGGTCTCGCGCGAGGAGCTCGTCCTGATGGAGTTCGAGATGGAGCCCGAGACGGACGGTGCGGGCCCTCACTTCCACCGGCGGCACATCGACTCGTTCTACGTCCTCGAGGGCGAGCTGGAGCTGACGGTGGACGGCGAGACCGTCCACGCGCGCCCCGGCGACCTCGTCCACGCCGCGCCCGGAGTCGTCCATTCGTTCAAGAACTCGAGCGGCGGTCGCATCCGACTGCTCAACATCCACACGCCGGGTATGCGCTTCGACGAATACATCCGGCGGATGGACGCGGGTGAGGACGTCGACCCGGCCGAGTACGACTCCTTCGCGGTGGACTGACCTCATGCACCACGCTGGGTGAACCAGGCCCCGCGTTCCTCGTCGCGGAAGACGATCGTGTTCTGTCCTCCCTCGAGAACGACCTCGAAGTAGCGCCTCCGCACCGGCTCCTCCGTCCACCAGCGCTCGACGACGTGCCACTCCTCACGGAGGAGCGCAACCGCCTGACGATTCACGATCCGCGGCGTCCCGTCGAACGTGGGCTCGACGAGCGCCGGCCGCGGCTCGTTTACTCGTCCCGCGGCACGAGCAGGGCGCGTGACTCCGGGATCCGAGACCAAGGGGAGACTTCGACGATGGTGCAGACGGAGCCCGAGCCGGTGCTGGCGCGGACCTGCCTTAGGCCCTCCCGCAGATGCGATCTGACGACGGCTCCTTCTGCGCGAACGAGCTCGAGCTGGTTACCTCTCGATTCCGTCAGGTCGACCAGCTCGAGCCGCAGCTCGAGCACGGGGGCGGTCAGCTCGGCCAGCTTCGGTGCGAGAGCGGCCTTGAGCCGGTCGTGCTCGGCGGTCGGGTCGCGCAGCGTCGCCGTCCGGCGCCACGAGCCGCCGCCGACGAGCCTGGCCGAGAGAGCGACCTTGCGGATGAACCGTCCTCCCCGCTCCGGCCGGGCGAGCATCTGCTCGAGGAGCGCGGCGAACGCGCGTCTGAGCGTGAGCTCGTTTCCGACGGCCTCGGGAAATGCGAGCGTCTCGACGATCTCGGCGGGCGGCCGGCGGCCGCGCACTCTCCGCTTCGAGCCTCCACGAGCGAGGCCGTGCGCGCGGCGCCCGTCCGCGCCCAGCCGCTCGGCGACGGAGGCGTCGGGGAGCGCCGCGAGCCCGCCGACGGTGCGTACGCCGAGGTCTTGCAGCTCCCGTCGTCGGCCGGCCTCAAGGGGAAGCAGCGTGAGTGGATGTGGGGCGAGAAAGGAAGGTGACTGTTCGTCCGAGACGACCAGGATCTGTCCGGGGCGGGCGACGGTCGATGCCGCCAGCGCCGCAAACCGGCGCTCAGCGGCGCCGACGCGGGGATCCCAGGAAGAGCCGACAGCCTCCTGCGCGCGCTCGAGCGCCCGCTGGAGCCCGCCGTAGAGGCGCTCCACCCCGCGCGTCTCGAAGTACGCGCAGCCGAGCCCTACTGGCTCGACCGAGAAGCCGGAGTCCTCGAGCCGGCGAACGATCGCCTCCCACTCCTGCTCGGCCGCAGCCGGATCCGGCTCGACGAGCGTGAGCGAAGGACACATCGCGAGCGCCTCTCCGAGCCGCATGCCCGGCTTGACACCGGCCGCCTCGGCAGCGGCAGTGACCGGACCGAGCAGCGGCTCGGCTCCCTCAAGGGGTGCGAGTGCCGCCGGCTCGAGCGCGAGCCGCGGCCGGGCACGGAGGGATGCCCTCAACTCGAACCCCGGAATGGAGAGACAGGCGATCATGCGAACACATGTTCTACACGAACACGTGTTCCCCTGTCAAGTCATTTGCAGGCGTCGACCGCCTTCACCAGCCCTTTCAGCGCTTTGACCTCGGTCTTCAACAGAGCACGGAGCCGCTTCACGTCGCGAGCGGCCTGCGCTTTCTTGTTTTGCTTGCGCTCGGCGTGGATCTTCCTGACGAGCGGCGCGAAGTTCCGCAGGTTGATCTTCTGGCCTCGCGCGAGGAGTGGAGCCCACTCCTTCTCCGTGCAGTCAGCTCCTCGAACGGACGTCGACGGGCCGGTCTTTCGCACTCCCTCACAGTCTTCGAGCGCCTTGTGCGCTTTCTCGGCCGCCGCCCGTGCCTGGGCGAGGGCCAGCTCGGAAGCATCGAAATCCTCCACCGCTCTATTGCGCAAATGCACGTAGAGCTCGCCGATACGGAAGCGGATGAGAGCTGCGTTCTCGATCTCAGCGAGGTGGTGAAGGGACTGCCGATAGGCGCTGTCCGCGTCGCCGAGCTTCTGGTACGCGTGCGCGAACGCCCCCTGGAGCTGGGAGCAATCCGGCGGCGGGACGGCGACGCCTTCCTGGTAGGTGTTGAGCGAAAAACCCTCGGCGACGATCTCGGCAGTCGCGTTTTTCTTCCACTTGCCCTTGACGGTGAAGGAACCGGTCAGGGGCAAGACCGTGGAGGGATCGTCGGTGTTGCGCTTGTTCGTGTCGCACAGGACGACCGGGCGCGTGGCGCTGTTGCAATTGGCAGGTGGGCTCACGAGAGTCGGCAGGCCGACGGCGCCGTCGGTCGTCCCTCCGGCCGCGTCGACATAGATGTCGATGCCGTACGGCTTTCCGTAGTTGGCGTAGCAGCCCGTCTCCACGTTCGGGCACGGCGGCGGTGTCACCGTGTACTGGAAGACGAGCGTGGCCGCGTCCGTCCTGCTCAGGGTCACAGTCACCCGGCCGGGCACGGAGTTGGGCGGATGGTGGGACGCGGAGGCAGGCACCGCGAGAACCAGCGCGGCGGCCGCGCCCACGAGAGCAGCTACGACCCCGGCTCTCACGGTCCGCATTCTAAGTGGTTTCGGCCGGCGCTCAGACCACGATTTCCGCTGTGCCGTCGACCATGCGGGAGAAGCGCGGGACGACGTCCAGCAGATTGTCCTGCGACACCCAGGCGAGGTCGTCCTCGAGCCCCGGGGGGCCGTACGTGCGCGCGTTGATCCCGTCGATCGAGGCTGGAAACGCTCCGGCGACGACTTCGGCCGCGACCGCCGCATCCGTCCGCTCACCGTCCAGCCCGCGCGTGATCCGGCCGGCGCAATACGCGTCGTCGATCGCGAACAGGCCCTTCCAGCCGGCGCAGAGGACGACGACGTCTTCCCCACGCTCCCGCACCGCCGACACCACCGCATCGAGATTCAGGAGGCTGCCGAGGAGGACGGTCTCGCATGACTGCGCGGCGGTGACGATCGCCCGAGTCCCGTTCGTCGTCGACATGATCAGCGTGGATCCGCGCGGCTCACGGACCTCCCGGGGGGAGGCGCCGAGATCGAACCCGGGAATCTGGACGGCATCCCGCTCTCCGCCGAGCAGGCCTTCGCCGAGCGATTCCCGGAGCGATCGCGCCTCCTCGATCCCGGGGGCGCAGTAGACGCGCTCCCAGCCCGAGGCGAGCGCCTGCGCGATCGTCGACGTCGCTCGCATTACGTCGACGACGACGGCAACGGGCGAGGGAGTGGCCTCGGCGGGAGTGAAAGCGACGTGAATCCGCACCCGGCTACGCTATCCACACATGTATTGCTACCGCCATCCGGACCGCGAGACGGGCCTCTCCTGCTCCGACTGCGGACGGCCGATCTGCACGGATTGCATGACCGCGGCGCCGGTGGGCCTCCGTTGTCCGGAGCACGCCACGCACCGGCCGAAGCCGGCTCAGGTCGCGCGCACGGCGGCTCGAACCGTCGGCCGCGCCGGGCTGTCGGCGCGGAACGCGTATGTAACCCAGGCGCTGATCGCGATCAACGTCGGCGTCTACATCCTCACCGTCGTCCAGGGCGCAGGGCTCAACTCGCCCGGCGGGAACGTGTTCTCGAAAGGCCTGCTCTTTGGGCCGCTCGTGGCCGACGGCGACTGGTGGCGCCTGATCACGTCCGCCTTTCTGCACGCGAACCTCCTTCACCTCCTGTTCAACATGCTGGCGCTCTGGTGGTTCGGCGCTCCGATCGAGCTATTCCTGGGCCGAGCGCGCTTCGTCCTTCTCTACCTCGTCTCGGGGCTCGCCGGCTCGGCCGGCGCGCTGCTCGCGTCGCCCACCGCTGCGACCGTGGGCGCCTCGGGCGCAATCTTCGGCATCCTCGGCGCGGCGCTCGTGCTCGAGCGACAGCGCATGTACGTCCTCGGCGGCAGCGCGCTGACGATCATCGTCATCAACATCGTCTTCACGTTCACGGTCTCGGGCATCTCGGTCGGAGGCCACTTCGGCGGCCTCGTCGGCGGTGGCCTCGCAATGCTCGCGCTGTCCCACTTCGGGCGAACGCATCCGACGTACGGACGTAACGGCTTACCCGGAATCGTCGGCGTGATCGTGGTGGGGGCGATCGCCGTCCTCGTTTCGTACTGGAAGGTCAAGGGGATTGTCTAGTAGTACCCCAGGCCGGCGGGTGCGGTGATGCTCCAGCGCGCGAAAAGCGCCGCCGGGCAAGGACGCAGGGAGCGTTCGTAGCCGTAGGCTACGGGCGCGACTGAGGACGCCGCCCGGCGCGGCTTTGCAGCCGCTGGAGCGTTGCAGTATCCGCCGGTCGGGGTACTGGAGCGGGGTGACCCACCGACTACGCGCCGCAGTCGATCTCTGGGCCGACTGCTTCAACAAGCACAACATCCTCACGAACGCGAGCGCAATCGCCCTGCGCGCGCTCGTCTCGCTCGTCCCGCTCACGCTGCTCGGGCTCGCGCTGCTGGGAGCACTCGGCTTCAAGGACGTCTGGCGCGACCAGCTCGCGCCGGCGCTCGAGCGCCACTTCACGCATTCCACCTACCACGCGATCAACGCGGCGGCCCTCAAGATCCTCAATTCGGGGACGGCGGGCCTGATCGTGTTCGCCGGTCTGCTGACGATCTGGAACGTCTCCAGCGTCGTCCGCGCCTGCATGGGCGCGCCGGACGACATCTACGAGCAGAAGGAGACGCGCTCGACCCTCTACCGGTTCGCCCTCTCGATCGGGATCGGGATCGGGATCACGCTGTGCGTCGTCGGCGCCGTGCTCGCGGTCACGGCGGGGCGGAGCAT
>JACDER010000236.1 GCA_013816275.1 Actinomycetota bacterium
ATACTTGCCGCAAGGCGGGTCCGTGCTCCTCCGGCGGCGGATACAGACCCCGTCCGTCGTCACGGTCCTGAGCGTGGCTAAAAGCGGAGGGGGGGTCGACCTCGGAGCTTCCCCTCCCACCCGCCTCTCTCGCACGTCTGGCCGGCAGCCCTCCCGGCCGGCGGAGCCGGCCTCCGGGCCGCCTCGCGCCGCTGACGGCACGCGGCTCTCCGCGGCCGTGTTGGAAACACTGTCCGCTCCGGCCGCGCACCGCCAGCGACGCGCGAGACGCGCGAGAGGGCGCCAAGGTGCGCTTAGCGCCTCTCTCGGACGTCTGGCCGGCAGCCCTCCCGCCCGGCGGAGCCGGCCTCCGGGCCGCCTCGCGCCAGACGCGCGAGAGGGCGCCAAGGTGCGCTTAGAATCGACCTAGGTCAACGACGAGGAGGATCATGGCGAAGCGGGTCGGCATCAACGGCTTCGGTCGTATCGGGCGCAACTTCTATCGGGCGTATCTCGACCGCGATCCCGGGTTCCAGATCGTCGCCGTGAACGATCTGGCGGCGCCGGACGTGCTCGCGCACCTGCTCCGCTACGACTCCACGCACGGCCGGCTCCACGCCGAGGTCGAGGCGTCCGGCAGCGAGATCTCAGTGGACGGGAAGCCGTTCCGCGTCCTCGCCGAGCGCGATCCGTCCGCGCTTCCGTGGAAGGACATGGAGGTCGACGTCGTCATCGAGTCCACCGGACTCTTCACCAATCGCGAGGGCGCGTCGCAGCACCTGACCGCGGGAGCCGACAAGGTGGTCATCTCCGCGCCTTCCCCTGATCCCGACATCACGCTCGTCCTCGGGGTCAACGACGACTCGTACGACCCCGAGAAGCACCACATCATCTCGAACGCGTCGTGCACGACGAACTCGGTCGGGCCGATGGCGAAGGTCCTGCTGGACGACTTCGGGATCGAGGCGGGCTTCATGACGACGATCCACGCCTACACGACCGAGCAGCAGCTCCAGGATCAGGTCGCGATGACCCGAAAGGGCAAGCCCGACCTGCGGAGGATGCGCTCGGCGGCGTCGAACATCGTCCCGGCCAGCACGGGCGCCGCCAAGGCAATCGGCGAGGTCATCCCCGAGTTGAAGGGGAAGCTCGACGGCATGGCGATGCGCGTGCCGGTGCCAGACGGGAGCGTCACCGACCTCGTCTGCGTCCTCGGCCGCCCTGCCTCCGCCGACGAGATCAACGAGGCCTTCCGCACGGCCGCGGCTTCGGACCACTGGGAGGGAATCCTCGAGTACACCGAAGACCCGATCGTGTCCTCTGACATCGTCGGCAACCCCGCTTCCTGCATTATCGACGGGCTCTCGACCATGGCGCACGGCGGCCTGGTCAAGGTGATCGGCTGGTACGACAATGAATGGGGCTACTCGTGCCGGCTGGTCGACGTGATCGACCGTCTGCTTTGAAGCATGTGCGCTCGGTGCGCGCCGCCGAGGTGTCCGGCCGCCGGGTGCTCGTTCGCGCCGATCTGAACGTCCCGCTCGAAGGGGGGCGCGTGGCGGACGACACGCGGATCCGCGCGGCTCTGCCGACGCTCGAGTTGCTGCGCGACCGGGCCGCGGCGGCGGTCACCGTCTGCTCGCATCTCGGCCGGCCCGAAGGCCCCGACCCGGCGTACTCGATGAAGCCGGTCGGGGAGCGACTGCGTGAGCTCTTCGACGGCGAGCTGACCGTGCTCGAGAACACGCGCTTCGATCCCGGAGAGACGAAGAACGACCCGGACTTCGCTCGCCGGCTTGCGGAGGGGCAGGATCTGTTCGTCCAGGACGCCTTTGGATCGGTCCACCGCGCCCATGCGTCGACGGTTGGCGTCGCCGAGCTGCTGCCGGCCTATGCGGGTCTCCTGCTCGAGCGTGAGCTGGCCGAGCTCGGCAAGCTGCTCGGCGAGGTCGATCGTCCATTCGTGCTCGTGTCGGGCGGGGCGAAGGTCGATGACAAGCTCGGCGTGCTCCGCAAACTGGGCGGGAGGGCCGACTCGGTGCTGGTGGGCGGGAAGATGGCGGAGGAGCTGCGCGGAACCGGAGCCGATCCACTGGGTTTTCCGGTCGAGCTGCCGGTCGACGTCGTCGCGGCCTCGGAGTTCGACGAGAACGCGGAGGCCAGGGTCGTCCCCTACGACGGGGTCCCGGATGGCTGGCTCGGGCTCGACATCGGCCCCGAGACGAGGGGCCGGTTCGCGGGGCTGATCGCGCCCGCGCGGACGATCTTCTGGAACGGCCCGATGGGCGTGTTCGAGTGGCCCCGGTTCGCCGAGGGAACGAAGGCGGTCGCCGAAGCCGTCGCGCACTCGGACGCGTATTCGGTTGTGGGAGGGGCGGATTCCATCCGCGCGCTCGGCGAGCTCGGCCTGCTCGACCGGGTTTCCTGGGCCTCGACGGGCGGTGGCGCCGCCCTCGAGCTGCTCGAAGGGAGAGAATTGCCCGGAGTGGCGGCGATTCCGGAGGAGTGAGCGACATGCTGATTGCGGGCAACTGGAAGATGAACAAGACGGCGAGCGAGACGGTCGACTTCTGCAGTGCGCTCAAGCAGCGCGTCGACGGGCTCGCGGGCAGCGTCGACATCTCCGTCTTTCCACCCTTTACGTCTCTTGCAGCCGCGGTGCGCACGCTCGCCGCCACGGAGATCGCGGTGGGGGCGCAGAACGTGCACTGGGAGAGCGAGGGAGCGTTTACCGGAGAGGTTTCCGCCCCCATGCTGCGCGAGCTCGGCGTCTACGCCGCGATCGTCGGCCATTCCGAGCGCCGGCAGCACTTCGGGGAAACCGACGTGACCACCGCGCGCCGCGCGAGCGCGGCTCTCGAGGCCGGACTGTTCGTGATCGCGTGCGTGGGGGAGCTCGAAGGCGAGCGCGAGGCGGGGGAGACCGAGAGCGTTCTCCGACGCCAGGTCGGGGTGCTGTCCGAGGACGATCGTCTGGTGGTCGCGTATGAGCCGGTCTGGGCGATCGGGACCGGCAAGACCGCGACTCCCGAGCAGGCGCGTGAGGCGCACGCCGTGATCAAGGAGCTCCTCGACGTCCCCGTGCTCTACGGCGGCTCGGTCACGCCGGGGAACGCCGAGGACCTGCTCGGCCAGGAGGGCGTCGACGGTGCGCTCG
>JACDER010000038.1:0-8562 GCA_013816275.1 Actinomycetota bacterium
GCGACCGGCCCGACGAGGCGGCGTTCTTGACGATCTCGCTCGCCTTGTCGTAGCCGATGTACGGGTTGAGCGCGGTCGCGGCGGAGAGCGTCAGCTCGGCGTAGCGCTCGGCCCGCTCGACGTTGGCCTCGAGCCCGTCGATGCACTTCTCCGCGAACACGCGCGCCGCAGCGGACAGGAGGTCGATCGACTGGAGGAGGTTGCGGGCGATCACCGGAACGAACACGTTCAGCTCGAAGTGGCCCTGCATCGCGCCGGCCGTGATCGCCGCGTCGTTTCCGATCACCTGCACCGCAACCTGGGTCACGACCTCCGGGATGACCGGGTTCACCTTGCCGGGCATGATCGAGCTCCCCTTCTGGAGCTCGGGGAGGCGCAGCTCGGCGAGCCCCGCCCGCGGGCCTGACCCCATCAGGCGGATGTCGTTCGCGATCTTCGTCAGCGAGACGGCCACGACCTTGAGCGCCCCGGAGGCTTCGACCAGCGCGTCGCGCGCGGCCTGCGCCTCGAACGGGTCGGCCGGCGGAAGGATGCGGAGGCCGGTCTCCTCGGAAAGCTTCCGTCGTGCGCGCGAGGCGAACTCGGGGTGGGTGTTGAGCCCGGTCCCGACCGCGGTTCCCCCGAGCGGGACCTGGGCGACGCGCTCGAGCGTGCTCTCGATCCGCGCCGCTCCCTGCCGGACCTGGGCGGCATAGCCGCCGAACTCCTGTCCCAAGGTGACCGGAACCGCGTCCATCAGGTGAGTGCGTCCGGACTTGACCACGTCGGCGAACTCCGTCGCCTTCTCCTGGAGCGATTCGGCCAGCTCCTCGAGCGCAGGCACGAGCGTGTGGGTGAGCTCGTCGAGCGCAGCGAGATGGACCGCCGTCGGGAAGACGTCGTTCGACGACTGCCCCATGTTCACGTCGTCGTTCGCATGGATGTCGTCGCCCGCGAGCGCGGCGATTACCTCGTTCACGTTCATGTTCGAGGAGGTGCCCGATCCGGTCTGGAAGACGTCCAGCGGGAACTGGTCGTCGAGCTCGCCCGCAGCGATGCGGTAACCGGCGGCGGCGATGCGCTCGGCCTTGTCCTCGTCGAGCAGGCCGAGCTCGGCATTCACGGCCGCGGCCGCGGCCTTGATCCGGCCGAGCCAGCGCGCGACGGGCACCGGAATCGGCTCGCCGGAGACGGGGAAATTCTCGATCGCCTTCCGGGTCTCCGGGCCCCAGAGCTCCTGGCTTTCCTCCACGCTCACGCTTCGAGTCTACTCACCGTAGACGCCTCCCAGCCGGCGCGAGAAAGGGGGATTGCTGAGCACGTCGGTCGAGTCGGCGAGCTGGTCGATCGAGCCCACGAGCGGGAGCGAGCGGAGCCACGGATCCGAGATCTCGGCGAGGCAGGCATCCACGAAGCGGCGCGAGCTGAGGACGCGAAACGGGCGGGTGTAGAAGGGCCGAACCGTGGGCTCGGCGGGCTCGGTGAGGCCGAGAGCGTTGTGCCGGCGGGCAACGGCCTCGACCGCTTCGGAGAGCGCATGCTCGCGCGAGGGGTAATCGGTCGCTGCGAGCGCGCGCTCGAGCGGTGAGCCGACCTCCGCCGCCGCCTCGAGCTGTGCGAAGGCGGAGCCGAGCCACTTCACGTAGGGGGCATAGCGGCGTTCGAGCAGGAAACAGAGCAGCACCAGGTCGCGGGCAAGGCGCGCGGCGAGTATCCGCGAGCCGAGCTCGTCCCCGACCTCAGCCGTCCTGCCGACGAAGTGCTCCTCTTGATCGAGCCGGCGCCACTGGCACGCGAGCAGCCAGAGCCAGACCTCGCGTGGGTACCACTCGAGCGACGCACGGAGAGGCTCGAGCTCGCTGAGCCCGTCGTGGAAGACGGCGCCGCGCGTGACGCCGAGCAGGAGCTGCTGGGGCGTCGTCAGCCAATCACGCGTGGACATGCCGGGGCGCGGGTCGAAACCGAGGTTCTCCTCCAGCCACGGCCCAAGCGGCGTCACCTCGACGTGGTGGACGACCGGCCTGTCGTCCCAGCCATACCGGACTGGCCAGCCGCGGAACTCGTCGGGAAGACCGGAGTCGATGCGCGCCGCCGTCTGCTCGACATCGGCCTCGACGAACACCTGGAGGTGCGGCCCCCAACCGTGGTCCGCGGAACGCTCGGTATCGAAGCCGAGCACGTCGGACCCCCATCCGAGGCGCGCGGCGGAGTGTGGAGTGTCGCCGACGATCGCGGAGACGACCTCCTCGTAGAAGGCGCGCGCGAGCTCGAGACCCGGGATGAACTCAGTCAATCCGTGGAGTACTTCGGCTGGACCTTCTCGCCCCGGATCTGGGCAACGGCGTTGTTCGCGGCGATCGCGGCCTCACCCATGCCGATCGTGATCAGGGTGATCTTGCCGGGGTAGCCTGCGACATCCCCTGCGGCGTAGACGCGCGTCAGATTGGTCTCGCACGTCATCGGGTCGATCCGGATCTGCCGCTTTCCCTCCAGATCGAGGCCCCACTCGGCGATCGCGCCGAGGTGAGAGTGGAAGCCAAGCAAAGTAATCAGGGCGTCGCAGTCGATGCGCTCGAACTCACTCGTGGCCGTGTTCTCGACCGTCACGGCCTGGATCTGGCCGTCGCCGTGGATCTCGCGCACCTCGTAGGGAGTGAGGATGCGAACCCGGCCCTCCTCCTCGAGGGCGCGTGCCTCGTTCACCGACGACTCGAGCGCCCGGAAGCGGTCGCGCCGATGGATGAGCGCGATCGGATGCGCTGCGGTGTCCTGGAGGCCGAGCGTCCAGTCGAGCGCCGAGTCGCCGCCCCCGATGATGATGCAGCGACGGTCGCGGAAGACCTCCTTCTCGCGCACGAAGTAGTGCAGGCCGCGTCCTTCCCATTCCTCGATCCCGTCGATGCCGAGGGTGCGCGGCTCGAACGCGCCGTGGCCGGCCGTGATGATCAGCGCCCGCGAGAGGTACGGGCCGCCCTTGTTGGTCGAGACGGCGAGCAGCTCCTCGCCGTTCTCATCGATCCGTTCGAGGGTCTGCACTTCTTCGCCGAGGCGGACGTCGGCGCCGTACTGGAGCCCCTGCTCGGCGCAACGGTCGACGAGCTCCTGAGCGAGGATCTTCGGGTAACCCGCGACGTCGTAGACGTGCTTCTCGGGATAGACCGCGGCCACCTGGCCGCCCAGCTGCTCGAGGCTCTCGATAATGCGAACGGAGGCGTCGCGGTGCCCCGCGTAGTACGCGGCCGCCAGCCCGCTGGGGCCGGCACCGAGGACGGTGATGTCGACGACTTGGTCGGGGCTCAAACTAGAGCGGAACTCTAGAGGGTGAGGCGAGCCCTATTAGTGCGAGCAGCCGGAGCCGCAGCCGCCGGCGGTGTCGGAAGGCGCTTCGCCCTCCTCGACCTGGAACGAGTGCCCGCAGCCGCACGCGGCGGTCGCGTTCGGGTTCTCGATCTTGAAGCCGGACTCCTGCAGCCCGTTCAGGAAGTCGATCGATGCGCCCTGGAGGTACGGCGCGCTGTACGGATCGACGACGACGTCGACGCCGTGGAGGTGGAACTCGTGGTCGCCTTCCTGGGCGCCGCGGTCGAAGCCGAGCGCGTATTCGAAGCCCGAGCAGCCGCCGCCCTGGACGGCGACGCGCAGAACCGCGACCTCGTTCTCCTCGGCCATGAGCTGCTTGATCTTGTCCGCAGCAGCCTGGGTGATCGTGATCAGCGTGTCTGAGCGCTCGATGGTGGCCATGCGGCCATGGTAGCAACGTGCCCGGCCCACTCATAGGCGGAATACCAGGCCGCACGGGTCGTTGCGCTGAACTCCACACTTTGTAACACCCGCTGCCAGCACGGTTGAGCCGTTTTTCGGCCGGTTCGTGCCTCCTCTGCTAACGTCCCGGCTCCGGCGGAGACGAGAGGCTGGAGGTGCTCGGCGCGATGCTCGACAGGTGGCTCCCGTTCCTCATCTACGGGCTCTTCGCGGCCGCGATTCCGACGTCGATGATCGCGCTCTCGTTCCTGCTCGCCACGAAGCCGAGCCGGCGCACGCGAGCCCGAACGATCCCCTTCGAGTCGGGCGTTTCGACGGGGCCGCTGCCGCACCAGCGGTTCACGATCAGCTTCTACCTGACGGCGATGCTCTTCATCGTCTTCGACATCGAGATCGTGTTCCTGTACCCGCTCGCGATCATCCTCCACAAGCTCGCCTGGTTCGGATTCTCCGAGCTCGCGTTCTTCATCGTGATCCTCGCCCTCGCCTACGTATACGTCTGGCGTAAGGGAGCACTCGAATGGCGCTGAACAAACGGCTCGCCGACTACGGCCTCAAGAGCGAGCGCGTCCTCTGGCGCGGCAAGGGGCCGGGCGTGTTCGAGAACGAGCTCGGCGATCTCGAGGACAAGCTGATGCTGACGACCGTGGACAAGGCCATCGCCTGGGCGCAGGGGAGCTCGATCTGGCCGGACACCTTCGGCCTCGCCTGCTGCGCGATCGAGATGATGTCGATCGTCTCGGCGCGCTATGACATCGCGCGCTTCGGCGCCGAGGTCTTCCGCTCGTCGCCGCGGCAGGCCGACCTGCTGATCGTCTCCGGCCGCGTCGCCCACAAGATGGCCGCGCCGCTGCGCCAGATCTACGACCAGATGCTCGAGCCGAAGTGGGTGATCGCGATGGGCGCGTGCGCGAGCTCGGGCGGGATGTTCAACAACTACACCGTCCTCCAGGGAGTGGACAAGATCGTCGCCGTCGACGTCCACGTCCCCGGATGCCCGCCGCGGCCGGAGGCGCTGATCGAGGGCATCGTGCGGCTCCAGGAGAAGATCAAGGCGGGCGTGCCGGCTGCTTACGACATCCGCGGGGTCGCGAGTTGACCTACGAGGGAGTCCCCGGGCTCGTCGAGACCAAGGAGGGGTACGGCGAGACCACGCTGATCGTCGATCCCGCCCGCCTGCGCGAGGCCTGCTTCTACCTGCGCGACGAGGAGGGCTTCAACTTCCTCTCCGACGTCACGGCCGCCGACTACCTCGGCTGGCCGCAGACGAAGGAGGCGGTCGCCGGCTACAAGGGCTCCGCGGCCGGCCGCAACATCAACTCGCCCGGCTCGTGGGGGCTTGCGCGGCTCCCCGAACCGCGGCCCAGCCGCTTCTGCATGAACTACCACTTGCTGGCGGTTCCCGCCGGGACGCGCGTCCGCGTCCAGGCCTGGGTCGAGGACGGCGACCCGGTCCAGAGCGTCGTCAACGTCTGGCCGACCGCCGACTGGCACGAGCGCGAGGCCTTCGACATGATGGGGATCCCCTTCGAAGGCCACCCGAACCTCCGTCGCATCCTGATGGACGACGACTGGGAAGGCCATCCCCTTCGCAAGGACTATCCGATCGGCGGCGAGCCTGTCCGGTTCTCGGGGGACGAGTGACGATCGCGCCCGACAAGCCGGCGATCTACCGCGGGACGCGCATCCCCTCGCCGATCCCGACCGTCCTCCAGGTCGACCCGTCACTGCGTGTGGACGACGACATCCTCCAGGTCAACTTCGGCCCCAACCATCCCTCCACGCACGGCGTCCTCCGCCTGATCGTCGACCTCGACGGCGAGAGCGTCGTCGGGCTCGAGGCCGTGATCGGTTACCTCCACACCGGCTTCGAGAAGAACATGGAGCACAAGACGTGGTGGAAGGCGATCACGTACCCCGGGCGGATCGACTACCTCTCCTTCCAGAACAACGAGCTCGTCTTCGTGCTCGCGATCGAGAAGCTGCTCGGGCTCGAGACCCCGCCGAAGGCGTCGTGGATGCGCATGCTCCTGTGCGAGCTGAACCGGATCCACTCGCATCTCGTCTGGCTCGCGACGGCCGCTCTCGAGCTCGGTGCGATCTCGATGTTCTGGTACTGCTTCCGCGAGCGCGAGCGCATTCTCGATCTGTTCGAGCTCTGCTGCGGCACGCGCATGCACACGCGCTACTTCCAGGCCGGCGGGCTCGCCGAGGACATTCCGCGCGGGTTCTTCCCCGAGTGCCGCGCCTTCGTCGGTCGGATGCCGGGCGCTGTCGACGAGTACGAGACGATCATCGACCGCAACGCGATCTGGCTGGAGCGGACGAAGGGGCTCGGGTTGCTCTCCGCAGCCGACGCGATCGCGCTCGGGCAGTCCGGGCCCGTGCTGCGAGCGTCCGGCGTCGACTGGGACCTGCGCAAGGCCGAGCCGTACCTCGCCTACGACGAGGTCGAGTTCCGCGTTCCCGTCTACTACAACGGCGACGTCTACGACCGCTACCGCGTCCACATGGACGAAATGCGTGAGTCGACCCGCATCGTCGACCAGGCGCTCGATCGGCTCGAGCAGATGCAGGGCGACCCCTGGATCGTGGACGACCGGCGAGTCGTCTTGCCGCCGCGGCACGAGCTCCATACGTCCATGGAGTCGCTGATCCATCACTTCAAGATCGTCACGGAGGGGTACCGCGTCCCCGAGGGCGAGGTCTACACGGTGGTCGAGTCTTCCCGCGGCGAGCTCGGCTGCTACGTCGTCTCGAGCGGGGGGCCGAAGCCGTGGCGGGTCAAGTTCCGGGCGCCGTCGCTCGTCGCGCTCGAGGCCACGGCGACCTGCATGTCCGATGCGCTCGTCGCCGACCTGATCGCGATCGTCGGCTCGCTCGACACCGTGATGGGAGAGGTCGACCGGTGACCCTCATGCCCCTGGCCGCCGCCTGCTCCTGCCCGGCGGAGCCGGGCTCCGCAGGCGGCTCGTGCCGCTGGCGGCAGGATCCGGCGCCCGCGGCGCTTGTCCGTGCTTGCGTGCACTGTCCTGCGCGCCGCGGGCTTGCCTCCTTTGCCAGCGACCCGCCAGGCGCATGAGGGAAACCGCCTTCTACGACGAGGTGCAGGCCATCCGCGCGGGATATCCGGAGTCCCGCTCGGCGGTCCTGCCGGCGCTGCGGCTTGCACAGGAGCAGCACGAGGGATGGCTTCCACCCGAAGCACTGCGCGAGGTGGCGGACGCGCTCGATCTCGCTCCGGCGCAGGTGGAGGCGGTCGCGTCCTTCTACGACATGTTCCACCTCGAGCCGGTCGGGCGGCACCTGGTCGAGGTGTGCACGAACCTCTCCTGCGCCCTCGTCGGCGCGCAGCAAGTGCTCGAAGCCTTCGAGCAGGAGCTGGGCGTGAGGCCCGGGGAGACAACCGAGGACAGCACGGTGACGCTGCGCGCCGTGGAATGTGCCGGCGGCTGCGGGCGCGCCGTGGTCGTCGCCGTGGACGGCCGCTACCACGAGCCGGTCAAAGCCGAGGACGTTCCCGCGATCGTGGAGGGGCTCCGAAAATGACGATTCGGGAGATCGCCCTCGAGCACGCCGAAGAGCGTGACCTGACGCAGCTGGCCGAGTACCAGGCGATCGGGGGCTACGAGCCGCTCGCCAAGGCGCGCGGGATGGAGCCCGGCAAGATCATCGAGGAGCTCCTAACCTCGAACCTGCGCGGCCGCGGCGGCGCGGGCTTCCCGATGGGTCGCAAGGCGAGCTTCCTCGCCAAGGGCACGGGCAAGCCGACCTACCTCTGCGTCAACGCCGACGAGTCGGAGCCCGGGACGTTCAAGGACCGGGAGATCATGCTCCTCAACCCGCACCGGTTGATCGAGGGCTGCCTGATCACGGCGCACGGAATCGAGTCGAAGAACGTCTTCATCTACCTGCGCGGCGAGTACCTGGACGTGTTCGAGGTAATGCGTCGCGCGCTCGAGGATGCTCGCGGGGCCGGCCTGCTCGAGGACGTGACGATCGTCCTCCACCGCGGCGCCGGCGCGTACATCTGCGGCGAGGAGACGGCGCTGCTCGAGTCGCTCGAAGGCAAGCGAGGCCAGCCGCGATCGCGTCCCCCGTTCCCGGCCGTCAGCGGCCTCTACGGCTCGCCGACGCTGATCAACAACGTCCAGACGGTCGCTACCGTCCCGCCGATTATCGAACACGGCGGTGCGTGGTACGCCAAGATCGGGCCCGAGACCTCGCCCGGCACCGTCGTCTTCTCGCTGTCCGGGAACATCGCGAATCCGGGCAACTACGAGCTCGAGCTGGGCACTCCGCTCCGCGAGCTGATCTACGACATCGGCGGGGGCGTGCCGGACGGGCGCGAGCTGAAGGCGATCATTCCGGGCGGCTCGTCCACGACCGTGATGACGCCGGATCAGCTCGACACGGACCTCGACTACAACTCGGTCGCGGAGGCCGGCTCGCAGTTCGGCGCGGCGGCGGTGATCGTGATCGACGACCGCGCCTGCATGGTGCAGCTGGCTCTGCGCTCGACGCAGTTCTACATGCACGAATCGTGCGGGAAATGCACGCCGTGCCGGGAGGGGACGCGCTGGATGACGCAGCTCCTCGAGAAGCTCGAGGACGGCCGCGCGGAGCAGCACGAGCTCGACCTCCTCCTGAACGTCGCCGACCGGATCCTCGGTCGTTGCCTCTGCGCGCTCGGGGATTTCGCCGCCGGTCCGGTCGTCGAATACGTGAGGGCCTTCCGCGAGGAGTTCCAGCGGCACATCGACGAGGGTGGCTGCCCGTTCGGCGGCGAGTCCTCGCTCGAGGGCATCTTCGCGCCCGTCG
>JACDER010000038.1:8572-9174 GCA_013816275.1 Actinomycetota bacterium
GTGCCAGGCACGCTTGAGGGTGGTTGAGGGTTGTGACACTTTCGAGACGGTGCCAGGCACGCTTGAGGGTGGTTGAGGGTTGAGCGCGCCGGAACTGGTCACCGTCACGATCGACGGCCGCGAGGTCCAGGTTCCGCCGGGCCTGGGGCTGGTCGAAGCGGCGCTCGAGGCCGGGATCGAGATCCCGGTCTTCTGCTACGAGCCGCGCCTCGGCGCTCCCGTCGGCGCTTGCCGCATGTGCCTCTGCGAGGTCGAGGGGATGCCGAAGCCGATGGCCGCCTGCACCATGACTGCGCAGGACGGGATGGTCGTCCGGACGGCGCAGACCTCCGAGAAGGCCGCGGAGTCACAGCATTCCGTCCTCGAGTTCATCCTCGTCAACCACCCGCTCGACTGCCCCGTCTGCGACAAGGGCGGGGAGTGCCCGCTCCAGGATCTGACCTTCCGCTACGGGCCTGGGCAGACGCGCATGACCTTCCCGAAGCGCACGTTCGACAAGCCGATCCCGATCAGCCCGCTCATCGCCCTCGACCGCGAGCGCTGCATCCTCTGCTACCGCTGCACGCGCTTCTCAGAGGAGGTGGCGGAGGACGGGCAGCTGG
>JACDER010000237.1 GCA_013816275.1 Actinomycetota bacterium
CAGCCGAATCGGCGGAGCAGGCCGTCCGCGACGCAGACGTGGTGGTCACGGCGACGAACGCGACCGCGCCTGTGCTCGAGCGCTCGTGGTTGAAGGAGGGGGCACACGTGAACGCTGTCGGCGGGCGGCCTCCGCAGATGACCGAGCTCGATCCCGAGACCCTGGCAGCGGCGGCGCTCTACGTCGACCGGCGCGAGTCGGCCGAGAAGGAGGCCGGCGACTACCGCCGCGCTCTCGAGGTGGGCGCGATCGGGCCGGATCACATCCGGGCCGAGCTCGGAGAAGTCCTGATCGGCGCGAAGAGCGGCCGAGAGGACGCCGGACAGCTGACGATCTTCCGCTCGCTGGGGCTCGCCGTCGAGGATCTGGCCGCGGCGGAGTACGTCGTCCGGCGCGCGGAAGAGACGGGCACCGGCACCACCGTGGACTTCTGAGCCACGCGCTCTCCATCCCCAGAAAGGGGTCGAGTCGTGGCCGCCAACTTTCACGACGACAACAACAAGGCGCAGCTCCAGCTCACCGAATCGGCACCCGACCAGGGAACACGGGTCGACATCTACCTTCCCGCAGTCTCGGCCTGACCGCTTACGCTTCGAACCGAGGATGGCCATCCCGCTGGCCGAGATCCGCAAGGCCGCTGCCGCGATCGAGGGCGCCGCGGTGCGGACCCCCCTTCTCCGCCTGAACGCGCCCGAGGCCGACGCCGAGATCTACCTCAAGCTCGAGAACCTCCAGCCGATCGGCTCGTTCAAGATCCGCGGCGCGACCAACGCGATCCGCCAGACCTCACCGGACGAGCTGGCCGCGGGGGTCGTCACCGCGAGCGCCGGGAACATGGCCCAGGGCGTCGCCTGGGCGGCACGGGAGGCTGGTGTTCCCTGCACGGTGATCGTCCCGGACCACGCGCCGCAGACGAAGCTGGCGGCGATCGAGCGGCTGGGCGGCCGGATCGTGAAGGTGACGCTCGACGAGTGGTGGCAGGCCCTGACCGGCTACGGGATGGAGGGCGTCGAGGGGGTCTTCGTCCACCCGGTCGCCGACGAGCGCGTCATGGCCGGCAACGGGACGATCGGCCTCGAGATCGTCGACGACCTGCCGAGCCCGGACGTCGTGCTCATCCCGTTCGGAGGCGGAGGATTGACGGTCGGGATCGCGAGCGCGCTGCGCGCCTTCGCGCCGCAGGCCAAGGTGTACCCCGTCGAGCCCGAGACCGGGGCTCCGCTTGCCGCGTCCCTGGCTGCGGGCTCGCCGCAGGAGATCGAGTACCGGCCTTCGTTCGTAGACGGGGCCGGCGCGCGAATGGTGTTGCCGGAGATGTGGCCCCGTGTCCGCGACGTGGTGGACGGGTCCCTGACCGCCTCGCTCGACGAGACGGCCGGGGCGATCCGCCTGCTCGCCGAGCGAGCGCGCGTGATCTCCGAGGGGGCGGGCGCGCTCGGAGTCGCGGCGGCGCTGTCGGGCCGCGCCGGGACCGGGAAGATCGTCTGCGTCGTGTCGGGAGGGAACATCGACTTCTCGACCCTGGCGACGATCCTCGGCGGAGAGACGCCCTGATCGAGATCCGTCCGGTGTCGGAGGTCGATTCGGCGGCCGTGCTCGACCACGTGGTCGAGGCCTGGAACGACGAGTCGGTCGTCGCCCACGACGAGCCGATGTATCCGGCTCGACTGCCCGGCTTCGTGGCCCTGCAGGACGGCGAGATCGTCGGCCACGTCTCGTACCGCGGTGACGGCGAGCGCTGCGAGATCGTCTCGATCGACGCGTCGCCGCGCGGTTCGGGAATCGGCTCGATGCTGATGGACGTCGTGCTCCAGGCCGCGCGACAGGAGGGCTACAAGGTCGCCTGGCTGACGACGACGAACGACAACCTCGACGCGATCCGCTTCTACCAGCGCCGCGGGTTCAGGTTCTGCGCCCTGCGCCGGGGCGCAACCGACCGGGCGCGGAAGAACTTCAAGCCCGGGATCCCCGTCGTCGGCTCGTACGGGATCTCGATGCGGGACGAGCTGGACTTGGAGCTTGAACTACCGCTCGCGTAGCTCTCTGACGAGCGCGAGCCCGAACCAGAGCCACGTGTAGGTCCCGCCGATCAGAGCGGCGATCAGCGCCGCCCACTCGTTGCCGAAGAGGACGTCGCCGATCAGGAAGACGGTCGCCGTCATCCCGCCTGCGAGGAACACGGAGCCTGCGATCGCGAGCCGGTTCGCGGTCACGAGCATGTACTCCTTGTCGCCCTCCCGCCAGCGCAGCCGGTGGTACGTCGACGGTGCGATCAGAAGCGCCGAGGCGACGGCCGCGCAGATGAAGGCGACGAAGTAGACGTACTTCTGCACCTCGCTGACGTTGTCCCAGCCGTTCGAGAACGGGACGATCAGCAGGAACGCGAACAGCACCTGGACGCCCGGGAGCGCGACTCGAAGCTCGTTCAGGAGCTCGATCAGCTCCCGGTTCAGATCCTCTTCGTCGCGGACCTTGTCGTCGCTCATCGGAAGAGGTCTCGGTCGGGCGGCATCACCAGGTCGCTTCCCGTTCCCGAGCCTGCTAAATCGAGCCCGCGGACGATCGCGGCCGGGACGCCGTCCGTCTTGCCCATCACCAGTTCGGCGGCCCCCGCGATCTCGTCCGCGACCGCGATCGTCGTCGCCTGGAGCTCGTAGCCGGCCGAATCGCGCCGGCCCCGCAGGTCGAGGACGACGCGCAGGCCGGCGGCTCCGATCGCGACGTCGGTCGTCCCCTCGCGCCAGGCGCGGCCGAACGAGTCGGAAACGAGCACCGCGACGCTCCGTCCGGTCAGCTCGCGCAGGCGGCCCCGGATGCGCTCGGCCGATGCGTCAGGGTCCTTCGGGAGAAGAACGACTGTCCCGGCGGCAGGGACGTTCGAGGCGTCCACTCCGGCAGATGCGCAGACGAAGCCGTGGCGAGTCTCCGCGATCAAGAGAGGAGGGCGCAGCCGGACGATGCGGGCAGTCTCGGAGAGGATGACCTGCGTGTGGCGCGGATCCCGGTCGCCGGAGATCCCTTCGGCGAAACGGGAAGGCGCGACGTCCTCGAGAGCCACTACTCGTCCCTCGGCCTTCGACACCACCTTCTGCGCGACGACGACGACGTCGCCGTCTTCCAGCTCGACG
>JACDER010000238.1 GCA_013816275.1 Actinomycetota bacterium
GTCAAACGCGGTCAAGCACACGGATCCCAGGTCGCACATCGTCGTCTCGGTCACCGCGGACGCCGACGGTTCGGCGCTCATCCGCGTGGACGACGACGGGCCGGGCGTCGACGCGGGAGACAGAGCCATGATCTTCGAGCTGTTCTCGCGTTCCTCTCGCAGCAAGAACGAGGTGCCGGGCGCAGGCGTCGGCCTGGCTCTGGTCGCGCAGTTCGCGGCGCTGCACGACGGCGAAGCCTGGGTGGAAGACGCGGCGGGAGGCGGCGCCTCCTTCCGCGTCCGCTTGCCGCGAAAAATCGCCTAGTCGAAGGATTTCCGCGCTCTCCCTGGTACCCATTCGGCTCGATGCCGCTTGCGAAGTCCGGCCGGTCCGCGTACCAAGTAGGGATGCGCCGGGCCGCGTTCGTGGCTGTTGTCGCTTTCTCCGCGTTGCTCGCCGGGTCCGCCCCGGCGGGGAACGGGACGAGCAGGATCTTCCGCGAAGCCGCGCGCGAGTTCGGAGTTCCCGCCCGGATGCTGCTCGCAATCGGATACGTGAACACGCGCCTGCGAATGCCCGACCGGCCGGCCCAGAACGGCGGCTGGGGCCTGATGGATTTGACGCCTGCGCAGCTCCGGCGGGCCTCCCGCCTCGCCCCGATCGACCCCGCCCGTGCCCGGCACGACCTGCGCGAGAACGTCCTCGCGGGCGCCGCGCTCCTCTCCTCCCTCCACGGCTCGTCCTGGTACGACGCACTCGTACGGCTCGGCGGCGCCCCCTTCGCCGACCAGGTCTACCTCAGGCTCGGCCGTCCTCTCATCCACCGCGCTCCGGCGGCCTCGGTACCCGCGGACTACCCGCAGGCGCACTGGCTTCCGGCGAGCAGCTCGAACTACACGCGCGCGAACCGCCCCCTTTCGACTCCGATCACGACCGTGGTCATCCACACGACCGAAGGCTCGTACGGTGGGACGCTGAGCTGGTTCCGCAACTCGGCCTCGCATGCCACCGCGCACTACGTCGTCCGCTCGAGCGACGGCGACATCACCCAGATGGTGCGGGAGAAGGACGAGGCCTGGCATTCCGGCAACGGCGTGGTCAACGACACGAGCATCGGAATCGAGCACGAGGCCTGGACGAACGTCTGCTACTGGCTGACCGACGCGCTGTACCGCTCCTCGGCGCAGCTCTCCGCCTACCTCGCGATCAAGTACCTGATCCCGATCGACCGCAAGCACTTCATCGGGCACAACGAGGTTCCCGATCCCAACCATCCCGGGCAGTTCGGCGGCTTCGCCCACCACACCGACCCGGGGAGCTGCTGGGACTGGTCGAAGTACATGGCCCTGATCCGCGACTTCGCGGGGGCCAATGTCGGGACGGCGGTACAGCGCCTCGGCGACGACTCGGCGCGCGCCTTCGTGCGACCGGCCGGGTGGAAGCGAGCAGCGTCCGCCGGGGCCTATGCGCGCAGCTTCTCGGTCACGCAGCCAAGCTCGTCGGGAACTCCCGCCCGCTTCCCGTTCAGCATCCCCGTCTCGGGGAGCTACGCGCTCTACGCGTGGTGGCCGGCGGCCGGCGGGCGAAACAGCTCCGTACCGGTCGGCATCGACACCCCGGGGGGGACGCAATGGATCCGCGTCGACCAGCGAAGCGGAAGCGGCTGGCGCTATCTAGGGACGTTCGACCTGGCGGGCGGGAAGGCGGCGGCCGTCCGGATCTCGCCGCGGACAACCGCCACCGGGTCGATCACTGCCGACGCAGTCAAGCTGGAGCTGCTCGAGGCTCGCCCGGCCAGCGGCCTCGAAGCGGACGCGCGCGGGTGGGTCGCCACGGCGCGCGGGCTCTCCGCGACGTCGGACGGAGGAACATCGTGGAGGGCTCTCTCGCCGCCCGGCGTCTCGCCCGAGCAGATCCGCGGCGTCCGCTTCAGCGGGGCGAGCGGCTGGCTCGTGGTCGCGACCGGAGGCCGGAAGACGCCGCTCGCGCTCTACTCGACAGCCGATCGCGGCCGGAGCTGGACGTCCGTGCCGCTTCCCGTCCCCGCTGACGTCGACGTGGCGGCGCCGGCGGACATCCAGCTCGTGGAGTCGCAGCTCCTCGTCGGGTTGCGGCTCGAGCCCAACCGCTTCGGCATCAGCCGCGGCCTGCTCCTCAAGAGCACGGACGGCGGCCTCAAGTGGATGCAGCAGGCGCTTCCGGCCGGCGGACGGCTCACCTTCCCGACCGCGAAGGACGGCTGGCTGGTCGGCGGGCTCGCAAGCGAGCGCCTCTATGCCACTCATGACAGCGGCAAGACCTGGCGGGAGGTGAAGCCCGCAGCGGCGATCACCGGCGCCGCGTCGACCGTCTACGCGCTCCCGACGTTCTCGTCCGCAACCGAAGGCGTGCTCCCGGTCAGCTTCGCCGCGGGGTCGCGCTCGGCGCTCGCGTTCTACGAGACGGTTGACGGCGGGCGCGCCTGGGAGCTTGCCGCGACCGTTCGCATCGGCACGTCGCTCGCGTTCGGCTCCGCCGTTCCGGCCGCGGTCGTCGCCCCGGATTACTGGCTCGCCGCGGTCGGGACCAAGCTGGTCGCTGTCACCGACTTCGGCATCGCGCGGAAGACGGTCGGGACGCTGCCGGGGGCGGTTACCGCGCTGCAGTTCGCCTCGCCTACGACGGGATGGGCGCACGTCGCCACCAAGCTCTACGCGACCGCGGACGGCGGCGCAACCTGGACGCGCTTGAAGCCGCCCTGAGTTAGCGCCGTTTGCGGAAGTAGCGCTTGACGCGGAATATGCGCATCAGCTTGCGGAGCAACATCTCAGATCCGATTATGCGCCTCCAGGACTTCCTGCGGGTTACCGCCGCTCGGGACCGCGAGGTCGTGGAGCTCCCCCTGTTCACCGCGTACTTCCATCGCGACGAGCAACTCAAGTACTTCAACTACGCAATCCCGGACGGGGACGTCGCACCCTCCGAGGACGACGTGGCCCGCCTGCGCGCCGCCTTCCGCGAGCGAGACCGGTTGCCGCGCCTCGAGTGGATCGAGGAGGCAGCGCCCCGGCTGGCCTCCGCCCTCGAAGCGGCCGGTCTCGGCGAGGAACTGCGGACTCCGATGATGGCCTGCTCCGCGCACGAGCTGGCCGAACCGCACGTCGAGGG
>JACDER010000239.1 GCA_013816275.1 Actinomycetota bacterium
ACAGGGCCTGCGCCGTCGGGCTCCAGATCCGCATGCCGGTGCTGATCGACGCGATCGACAACGAGACCGCCCGGCAGTACGGAGGCTGGCCCGACCGGCTGTACCTGATCGGCAGGGACGGCCGGGTTGCCTTCCAGGGCGACGAGGGGCCGTTCGGCTTCAAGCCGGAAGAGCTCGAGCGCGCGATTCACGCGGAGCTCTCATCGGAGTAGGCTCCGGGCCGGTGAACTGCCCCGCATGCGGCACCGAGAACAGGGCCGGCCGGAAGTTCTGCTCCCGGTGCGGCACTGCGCTGGCGCCGACCTGCCCCTCGTGCGGCGCGACGAACGACCCCGGTGACGCCTTCTGCGGCGACTGCGGCGGCTCGCTTGCCCCCGAAGCCGTGCCGGCCGCCGCTCCCGCAGCCGAGCGCCGCCTCGTCTCGGTCCTTTTCGCCGACCTGGTCGGATTCACTCCCCTCTCGGAGCACCGAGACGCGGAGGAAGTCCGGGATCTCCTCTCCAGCTACTTCGAGACCGACGACGTGCCTCCGGCTACGAGCTCACCGTTCCTCGAAGCCGAGGCGCACCGCCTCCGCGCCCGGCTGGACGGGGACAAAAGCGGCTACGAGGCCGCATCGGCGATCTTCCGCGAGCTCGGGCTGCCCTTCTTCCTGGCGGTCAAGCTGCTCGAGCAGGGCGAGGGTCTCGAGGAGGCTCGCGAGATCTTCGAGCGCCTCCATGCGGCGCCCTGGCTCGAGCGACTCGAAGCACTGACGCCGCAGCCGCAACCGGCAGCGAGCTGACAGGTCCGTGATCGGCGTCGACGCCGTCTCGTTCCTCGTCATCGTCTCGGCCGCCGCCGTCGGCGCGCTGATCACTGCGCTCTTCGCGCCGCGGCTCATCGTCCCTGTCGTCGTCGTCGAGCTGGTGCTCGGGATCCTCGTGGGGCCACAGGTGGGCGACCTCGCGCATCTCGACGCGGCGACGAAGTTCTTCTCCAACCTCGGCCTCGGGATGCTCTTCTTCTTCGCCGGCTACGAGATCGATTTCCAACGCATCCGCGGCCGCCCGCTCGCGCTTGCGACGGGAGGATGGCTGTTATCGCTCGGGCTCGCGTACGGCCTTGCCGGCATCCTCTTCGCCGGTAACGTCATCGACTCGGACCTCTACACCGGCTCGGCCATTGCGACGACCGCAATCGGGACGCTGATACCGATCCTCCGTGACACCGGCGAGCTTCGGACGAAATTCGGCACACAGCTGCTCGCCGCCGGAGCGATGGGGGAGTTCGGGCCGATCGTGCTCGTGACGGTCGTGCTGACCACGAGGCACCCGGTCCACGAGGCCGCGATCCTCATCCTGTTCATCCTGCTCGCCGTCTTCATGGGCATCGTGGCGGTCCGCTCCACGCCGAAGGGCTGGGTGGTCCTGGAGCGCACGTTCGAGGCGTCGAGCCAGCTCGCGGTGCGGCTCGCGGTCGTGCTCATCTTCGGCCTCGTCGCGCTGGCGACCGAGCTCGGCCTCGACCTCCTCCTCGGAGGCTTCGTAGCGGGGATGATCACCCGACTTGCGCTGCGGGGGCGGGAAGTTGCCATCTTCGAGTCCAAACTGACCGCGATCGGCTACGGGTTCCTCATCCCGTTCTTCTTCGTCGTCAGCGGGATGGGCTTCGACGTCAAGGGCCTGTTCACGAGCCCCTCGGCGCTGCTCAAGCTGCCGCTCTTCGCCGCGTTCTTCCTGATCGTCCGCGGCGTCCCCGCGCTGCTCTTCTACCGCAAGGAGCTCGATCTGCGCGACCGCGCCGCACTCGGGTTCTTCTGCGCCACGGAGCTCCCGCTCGTGGTCGCCATCACCGCGCTCGCCAGGGCGCACCACGACATGCGCGCATCGACCGTGTCCGCCCTCGTCGGCGCCGCAATCATCTCCACGCTCGTCTACCCGCTGATCGGAATGAAGCTGCGGCGCAGGCGCGCTCCCGCGCAGGCGGGGATACTAGGAGCGCATTGAGCCTCGAGGGCTACCTGCCGATCGCCGACCACGGCCTGATCGGAAACCACCACACGGTCGCGCTCGTGGGGATCGACGGCACGATCGACTGGTACTGCTGCCCCCGCTTCGACTCACCGAGCCTCTTCGGCGCGATCCTCGACAAGGACAAGGGCGGGTACTTCCGGATCGCGCCCGAGAACGAGGGCGCGAAGTGCAAGCAGTTCTACTTCCCCGCCACGAACGTCCTGATCACGCGCTTCCTGACTCCCGACGGAGTCGGAGAAGTGACCGACTTCATGCCGGTCGAGCGGCCCGGCGAGCTCGTCGGCCGCCAGCGGCTGATCCGCTCGGTCAGGGTCGTGCGCGGGCAGATGGCCTTCAACGTCGAGGTCGAGCCACGGTTCGACTACGGACGCCGGGCGCACAAGGTCGAGGTTCTGAAGAACGGTGCCCTCTTCGAGACCCCGGCGCTGACGGTCGCGCTCGCAACGCGCACGCCGCTCGAGCGGACTAGAACAGGCATCCGAGCCAGCCTCGTGCTCTCGGGCTCCGACTCCGCGAGCTTCACGCTCGAGCCGGTCGAGGAGGCAATGGTCCCCGTGCCTTGCTCGGAACGGCTGGCCGAGGAGCTCATGCGCGAGACGGTGCAGTACTGGCGGGCCTGGCTCGCCCAGTCCAACTACCGCGGCCGCTGGCGTGAGATGGTGCAGCGCTCCGCGCTGACGCTCAAGCTCCTGACCTACAAGCCGACCGGCGCGATCGTCGCCGCCCCCACGACGAGCCTCCCCGAGCAGATGGGAGGACCGCGAAACTGGGACTACCGGTACACGTGGATCCGGGACTCGGCCTTCTCGTTACATGCGCTCCTCCTGCTCGGGTTCAAGGACTCGGCCGAGCAGTTCATGGGCTGGCTCACGGACCGCTTCCAGGAGATGAAGGAGATGGAGCACGGACGGCTCCAGATCATGTACCGCGTCGACGGCAGCTCCGACCTCGAGGAGGAAGAGCTCGACCATCTCGAGGGCTATTGCGGCTCCCGGCCCGTGCGCATCGGCAACGGTGCCGCGAACCAGCTCCAGCTGGACATCTACGGCGAGCTGATCGACGCGATCTACGTCCACAACAGATACGGAGGGCCGATCTACTACGAAGCG
>JACDER010000240.1 GCA_013816275.1 Actinomycetota bacterium
GGCCGTCGAGGTCGAGCAGCGCGACATACGCGTCGTACCAGGCGCTCTCGGACGGCTCGTCGGCGGCGATCGCAACCGCGCGCTCGCCGTCCCAGTCGACCTCGAACACGTGCACGCCTTCGGGTCCCACCTCGGCGGTCTTCCCCGTCCCGGCGTCGATCGTGAACAGGCGCCGCCAGGCCTGGTGCGGACGTGTCACCTTCGGATCGTCTTCCTGTGCGCCCTCTTCCTGGATCTTGGTGGCGGCCTGGATTCCGGCCCGGTCGGCGCCCACGTCGGCCGCTAGGACGAGCAGTTGCCGGCCGTCTGGAGACCAGTGGATGTCCTCGACCGATCCCGCGATCTCACCGACGGGCCGGGCCTCACCAGGTCCGGGCCCGAGCAGGTACACGGACATCCGGCCGGCGTGGTCGCGGTCAGAGGCGAACGCCAGCGTTCCGTCGGGTGCCCAGCGCGGCAGCGCATCCGCGCCCCCACCTGCAGTCGCCTGACGGCAGGAGCCGTCCGGCTCGATCGTCCAGACGTGACTCTCGGGCCGCTTGCCCTTCTCCGAGTAGATCGCACCGACGGAGAACGCGATCCGCTCTCCCCCCTTCGACACGGAGAGCGCACCCGGCCGGCGGAGCTCGAGGAGCTGCTCCAGCTTCAATTCGGTCCGTGCTCTCTCTTCGACGGCCATCGCGCTGAGCTTATTATCGTTCTGGTGACCGCGCTCTACCGGACGTACCGCCCCCAGGACTTCGACGAGGTCGTGGGCCAGGAGCCGGTCGTGCGGACGCTGCGGAACGCGATCTCCTCCGACCAGCTTCGCCAGGCCTATCTCTTCGCAGGCCCCCGCGGGACGGGAAAGACATCGCTCGCGCGGATCCTGGCGAAGGCCCTCAACTGCGTGCAGGGGCCGACACCCGACCCAGACAAGGTGTGCCACGCCTGCCAGGCGATCGCGAACGGGAGCTCTCTGGACGTCGTCGAGATGGATGCCGCCTCCCAGCGCGGTATCGACGACATCCGCGAGATCCGCGAGCGCGTCGTGCTCCAGCCCGCCGAGGGGCGCTACAAGGTCTACATCCTCGACGAGGCCCACCAGCTCACGGACGCGGCCTGGAATGCGCTCCTGAAGCTGATCGAGGAGCCTCCTCCCCACCTCGTCTTCGTCTTCTGCACCACCGACCTGGCCAAGGTGCTGCCGACCGTCCGCTCACGCTGCCAGACCTTCGTCTTCTCGCGCCCGCGGCTGCCCGAGCTCGTCCGGCTCCTCCGTCGTGTCGCGGACGGAGAAGGGATCGATGCTCCCGATGCCGCGCTGTCGCTGATCGCGCGCAGCGCGCGCGGCTCCTACCGCGACGCGGTGTCGACCTTCGACCAGCTCTCGGCCGCGACCGAGAAGGACATCACGGTGCAGGCGGTCCTCCAGCTCCTCGGCGCCGTCGAGGAAGAGGCGCTGTTCCGGCTCGTCGACCTCGTCGTGGACACCGACACGGCAGGCGCGCTGATGTTCATCGAGGAGTTGGCCGCGCAGGGTCAGGATCTGGGCCGGCTCGTCACCGACCTGCTCGAACATCTCCGCCACCTTCTGCTCGTCCATCACCTCGGCGAAGCACCCGCATCCCTACCCGTGACCGACGAGACGAGGGAGCGGCTGCGCTCTCAGGCGAACCAGCTGGGCGAGCCGACGATCCTGCGGCTTTGCGACCTGCTCGCCGTCGCCGTCGACGACATGCGCCAGGGCGGAGATCCCCGGCTACCGCTCGAGCTGGCGCTGATCAAGGTGACCCGGCCGGGCGCCGACCTGTCCCGCGAGTCGCTCGCCTACCGCATCGAGCAGCTGGAGCAGCGCTCGCACGCGGCGCCGCCGCCTCCCGCAAACCCTCAAGCACCCTCAAGGGTGCCTGGCACCGTTGAGGGTTCGGTTGAAACCGCGCCTGCGATCGAGCCTCCGTCGGTCGAGCTCGCCCAGGTCAAGGACGCGTGGCAGCGGAGCATCCTCCCGGCCGTCGAGCAGCGCTCGATCCCCGCCGCGTCCGTCTTCCGAGAGGCGCGGCCGGCAAATCTCGCTAACGATGTACTCGAGCTCGAGTTCCCGCCCGAGGCGGACTTCCACCGAAAGATGGCGGAGGAGCCGAAGAACTCGACACTCCTGGCCGAGGCCCTCTACGAGGTCACGGGCCGTAAGCTGGGAGTCGCATTCGCGCTCGGCGAGCGGATCGAGGAGGACGAGGTCGAGGAAGCGCCGACCGGCGAGAATGACCTCGTCGAGCTGGTCAAGCAGACATTCGACGCGCGTGAGATAGAGGAGTAACCATGGCGATGGATCTGAACAAGCTGATGAAGCAAGCCCAGGAGATGCAGGCCCAGATGGCCAAGGCCCAGGAGGAGCTGAAGAACGAGACGGTCGAGGCGTCGGCCGGCGGGGGAATGGTCACGGTGAAGGCGACCGGGGCGCTCGAGATCGTCGAGATCAAGATCGCGCCAGAGGCCGTCGACCCCGACGATCCCGATCTGCTGGCCGACATGGTGCTCGCCGCCGTGAACGAGGCACTCCGCTCGGCGCAGAGCCTGGTCGAGTCGAAGCTCGGTTCAGCCATGGGTGGGCTCCAGGGGCTCGGACTGCCCGGGCTCTAGCGTGCAGGCGTACGGCGGGCACCTGCGCAGGCTCAGCCAGCCGAGGGAGCAGGCAGGCGTGATCGCATTCCTGCTGTCGGACGAATCCTCGTACGTGACCGGCGTGGACATCCCGGTCGACGGCGGCACGATCTTGTTGAACCGAGGGATTCCCACGCACACCGGCGCCGCTCCGCCGACGCCCGGGGACGCGTTTCGTGAACCGCCGCAATCTGGTTAGTCCACCCCGAAAGGCACAATCCACGGATGTTCTCTCCTGCGGTCGACAATCTCGTCGCGCAGCTGCAGCGCCTGCCCGGCGTCGGCATGCGCACGGCTCAGCGACTCGCCTTCCACGTGTTGCGCGTACCCGCGGACGAAGCGAACGCGCTCGCACTCGCGATCCAGGAGGTCAAGGAACGGGTCGGCTTCTGCCGCGAGTGCGGGAACCTCACCGAGGAGGACGTGTGCGAGATCTGCCGCGACGCTCGCCGCGACCGTGCCGTCGTCTGCGTCGTCGAG
>JACDER010000241.1 GCA_013816275.1 Actinomycetota bacterium
CTTTCACCGTAAGGTCGCCTTCTTGACGCGGAACGTCTTGGGTGCCGCTTTGTCGGCCTTCTGCAGCGCCTTCAATGCTTGGTCTGGGTAGGCGCCCTCGAAGTCGTGCCTCGGGCTCCCGAGCTTGCCCGAGTACGTACATGAGTCGTTGTGGAAAAGATCGTACGAACGTCAGCTCCATCGTGTGAACGCAGAGCTCCGCTGCGCCCGCGTGGCATAGTCGCGGCGTGAGCCGCTTCGAGGAGGTCGTCGAGGTCGCGAAGGCCGCCATGGAGGACCTGTCGGTGCCGGGCGTCGCTCTCGGCGTCCTGTTCGAGGGCGAGGAGGAGTTGGCCGGGCTCGGCGTCACCAGCGTCGAGCATCCGCTCGAGGTCACGCCGGACACGCTCTTCCAGGTCGGCTCGATCACGAAGACGTTCACCGCGACGGCGATCATGCGGCTGGTCGAGGACGGCAAGATCGGGCTCGACGATTCCGTGCGCGCTCATCTCCCGAGCTTCCGCCTCGCCGACGAGGAGGTGGCCGAGCGGGCCACCATCCGCCAGCTCCTGACCCACACCGGCGGCTGGCTCGGCGATTACTTCGACGACCTCGGTCCCGGTGAGGAAGCGCTGGCGAGGATGGTCGAGCGGCTCGCCGAGCAACCGCAGCTGACCTCGCTCGGGGAGGTGTACTCGTACAACAACGCTGCCTTCTACGTCGCCGGCCGCGTGATCGAGGTTGCCACGGGACAGCCGTTCGAGACGGCGATCCGGGAGCTGGTGCTGGCGCCGCTCGGGCTCGAGGCTGCCTCCTTCTTCGCCGACGACGTGATCACGCACCGGTTCGCCGTCGGCCACGAGAAGGACGAGGCGGGCGAGACGGTCGTAGCCCGGCCGTGGTCGATCGGGCGGGCAGCCCACCCGGCCGGTGGGCTGGTCATGTCGACGCGCGACCTCATGCGGTACGCGCGCTTCTGGATCGAGGGCGGCGACCTGCTGCGCCCGGAGTCGGTCGAGGAGATGCTGCGCCCCCAGGTTCCGATCGGAGGCAACGTGGACGCGGTCGGCCTGGCCTGGATGCTGATGTCGATCGAAGGCGTCCGGCTGATCGGGCATAGTGGCGGGACGAAGGGGCAGGTCACGTTTCTCGGGATGGCGCCCGAGCAGGGCCTCGCGCTGGTCGTCTTCACGAACCACTCGTACGGCGGCGTTCTGACCGAACGCGTGGCCGCGAAGGCGTACGAGGCGTATCTCGGCGTGCGGGAGCCCGAGCTCGAGGCGGTCGAGCTCGACGCGGCCCCCTACCTCGGCCGGTACAGCTCGCGGATGGCCGATCTCGAGCTGGTCGAGGCCGAGGCGGGCCTCGAGCTTCGCTATCTGCCGAAGGGCGGCTTTCCCACTCCGGACACGCCCCCGCCTCCCCCGCCGCCGCCCGCCAGCGTTCGGTTCGCGAGCGAGGACGAGCTGTTCTGCGTGGACGAGATCTGGAAGGGGGAGCGCATCCTCTTCCTGCGGGATCCGGAGGGCCGGATCAAGTGGCTGCGTGCCGGCGGCCGCGTCTACTCGCCCGCAGGCTAGTCTCGCCGCCATGACCGCTCCTTCGGCTCCGGCGTGGACGCCCTCGTCCTGGCGGGCCCTCGCGGCGCGCCACCAGCCGGAGTGGCCGGACGAGGCACACGTCGAAGCCGTTCGCGAGCAGCTCGCGGCGCTGCCGCCGCTCGTCTTTGCCGGAGAGGCGCGCGGTCTGACCGCCTCCCTGGCCGAGGTCGGCGCCGGCCGGGCCTTCCTGCTGCAAGCGGGAGACTGCGCCGAGTCGTTCCGGGACTTCTCGGCGCCCGCGATCCGGGAGCGACTCAAGATCTTCCTGCAAATGGCGGCCGTTCTGACCTGGGGTGCCACGCTCCCGGTCGTCAAGGTGGGGCGGATCGCGGGCCAGTTCGGCAAGCCTCGCTCGTCGCCCCGTGAGCAGGTCGGGGATCTCGATCTCCCCTCCTTCCTCGGGCACATCGTCAACGACGACGCTCCGACGGCGGATGCGAGAACGCCCGACCCGGAGAGGATGCTCCGCGTCTACCACCAGTCGGCCGCGACGCTGAACCTCCTCCGCGCGTTCACCAAGGGCGGCTTCGCCGATCTGAACGAGGTGCACGGCTGGAACCAGGCGTTCGTCACGGAGTCGGCCGAGGGGCGTCGCTACGAGCGGATCGCGAGCGAGATCGAGCGGGCCCTGCGGTTCATGGCGGCGTGCGGGATCGACATCGCGGGCCGGCCGGAGCTGCACGAGGTCGATCTCTGGACGAGCCACGAGGGTCTCGTCCTCGACTACGAGGAGGGGTTGACACGCCGCGATTCGCTCACCGGCGACTGGTACGACTGCTCGGCCCACATGCTCTGGATCGGGGAGCGCACGCGCCAGCCGGACGGTGCCCATGTCGAGTTCTTCTCCGGGGTGCACAACCCGATCGGGTGCAAGCTCGGGCCTGGCGCCTCGCCGGAGGACGTGCTCGAGCTCTGCGAGCGGCTCAACCCCGGCCGGATCCCCGGGCGGCTGACGCTGATCACGCGCATGGGCGCCGATCGCGTCGCCGAGCTGCTGCCGCCGCTTCTTCGCGCCGTGCGCGACTCGGACCACCCGGTCGTCTGGGTCTGCGACCCGATGCACGCCAACACGATCACGACCTCGACCGGCCGCAAGACGCGCCGCTTCGACGACATCCTGGCCGAGATCGAGGGGTTCTTCTCCGTGCATCGGGCGGAGGGAACGTGGCCCGGCGGCGTCCACCTCGAGTTCACCGGCGACGACGTGACGGAATGCACCGGCGGCTCGGAGGGTGTGCTCGAGGAACAGCTGGACGGGCGCTACATGACGCTCTGCGACCCGCGGCTGAACGCGCGGCAGTCGCTGGATCTCGCGTTTCGCGTCGCCGAGTTGATGCGCGGCTAGGTTCGCACCAGCTCGACGTAGATCGCGAGCAGGGCCACCATTCCGCTCAGCCACATAGTCATCATCCAGCGCTTCGTTGCGTAGAGCTCGCGGCGGAGATCGTTGACCTGCGTGGTGATCTCACGACGGAATTCGCGCATCTCGGCGCGGAACTCGCGCATCTCTTCACGGAAGTCCGAGAAG
>JACDER010000242.1 GCA_013816275.1 Actinomycetota bacterium
AGTCGGTCATCCTCGGGACCGTCGGGATCCCGACCATCGCGTTGATGCTCCTGCTGGCGCTTCCGTTCGTCGACGTGCGCCGGGAGCGGCGGCTCAGCCGCCGGCCGGTCGCGGTCGTCGCCGCAATCCTGACCGTGCTTGCAATGGGCGTTCTCACGTACAAGGGCGCAGTTGCGACCGAGCCCCTCGCGAGCGAGATCGCCGGAGCCGTTCCGACGTGGGGCAAGCGTGAAGGGTTCGCGAACAACCCGCAAGCAGTCGCTGGGGCAAAGGTCTTCGCGAACGCGGGCTGTACGACGTGCCACTCGTATCTCGGCGCCGGAGCATCCGGGCCTGGACCTGACCTCTCGAGCATCGGTAAGACGTCGAACCGAGGCGTTCAAGGATTCGCCGACTACGTCGCCGACCCGTCCAAGTTCGGGAACACGGTCATGCCTCCGTTCCAGAACCTCGGCGCCGACAACCTGAAGAAGCTCGGCGCCTTTCTCCAGGCCTCGCAAGGCGCAAAGTAGTGAAGGTCTTTGTCGGAATAACCGGCGCCTCCGGCGCTCCGTACGCCGCGCGGTTGCTCGAGGCGCTCGCGCGCGCGGACTGCGAGATCGCACTGTGCGCATCCAGGGCGGGGATCCAGGTGGTCGCGACGGAGCTCTACGGCGACGCGCAGCTCTCCTCTGACGAGACGCTGGCCCGGCTGACGGAGCCTGCGCGCGACGCGGTCACGATCTACGACGAGCGGGACTGGCGGTCTCCGGCGGCCAGCGGCTCGGCCCGGATCGACGGGTATGTGATCTGTCCGTGCTCCATGGGGACCCTCGGTGCGATTGCCTCCGGGACGATGTCGAATCTGATCCAGCGCGCCGCGAGCGTCGCGCTCAAGGAGGGCCGCAAGCTCCTCCTCATGCCGCGCGAGACCCCGCTGTCGACCATCCATCTGGAGGGAATGCTCAAGATCCGGCAGGCGGGCGGCGTGATCCTGTTCCTCGCGCCGGGCTTCTACCACGGATGGGAGCGCGTCGACCAGCTCGTGGACTTCGTGGTCGGACGCTGCCTCGACCAGCTTGGCGTGGAGAACAACCTGGTGGCGGAGTGGGGCGCGTGACCACCCAGACGGGGACGCTCTCGCCCGACGGCGTTCGGACGATGTTCGACCGGATTGCCCCGGTCTACGACCTGATGAACCGCTTGATGACCGGCGGGCTCGACCAGCGCTGGCGCCGGCTCACCGCGAACGCGGCCGTCCGCCCTGGCGACGGCGTCCTCGACGCATGCTGCGGGACCGGCGACCTCGCGCTCGCCGCCGAGGTCGCAGGGGGGCGTGTCACCGGGCTCGACTTCTCGGAGCGGATGCTCGAGCGCGCCCGCCGGAAGTCGTCCACCGTCGAATGGGTTCGCGGCGATTTGCTCGAGCTCCCGTTCGACACCGCCGCCTTCGACTCCGCTACGGTCGGGTTCGGCGTCCGGAACGTGGCCGACCTGGAGCGCGCGCTCGCAGAGCTCGCCCGCGTCCTGCGTCCCGGCGGCAGGCTCGCGATCCTCGAGATCACGAAGCCCCGGGGGCCGTTGCGGCTCTTCTACCGGCTGTGGTTCGACGGTCTCATCCCGCTTGCCGGGAAGATCCTGCCGGGGGGCTCGGCGTACACCTACCTGCCGGCCAGCGTCCGTCGCTTCCCCGGCCCGGACGAGCTCGTGGCGCTGCTCGAGCGGACCGGCTTCGCCGAGGCCGATTACCGGCTGCTCGGCGGGGGTATCGTCGCCCTCCATACTGGACGGCGACGTGACGACTGAGCCGGCGACACTGCGTGACACTCCGGGCCTGACCGCCTTCCTCGCCGAGATCGAGCTTCGGCTCGCCGACTCGGTCGAGACCCATCCCGGGCTCGTCGCGGAGATCAGCCGGGAGGCTCTCGTTGCAGGCGGAAAGCGGCTGCGGCCGCTCCTGTGCTATCTCGCCTCGCCCGACGAGGGCGACCCGCCGGTGGAGGCGGCGCTCGCCGTCGAGCTCGTCCACATGGCGACGCTCGTCCACGACGACCTGATCGACGGCGCGGAATTCAGGCGAGGATCGCCGGCGGCCTGGAGCGCGTACGGTGCGGCTCCCGCCCGCGCCGCCGGGGACTATCTCTTCGCCCGCGCCTTCGCCGAGCTTTCGACGCTCGGTGATCCATGGGCGATCGACGTGCTCTCGGGGGCAACGCTGTGCCTGGCTCGGGGAGAAGCGATGCAGCGCCGGCAGACGCATGACCCCGACACGACCGCGGAGGACTACCTCGAGCGCTGCGCGCTCAAGACCGGGAAGCTGTTCGAGGCGGCTTGCCTGCTCGGGGCCGGTCCCGGACGGCCCGAGCTCGGCGAGTTCGGGCTTGCGCTCGGGATCGCGTTCCAGATCGCCGACGACATCCTCGACTGCTCGGGCGAGGCGATCGAGACGGGCAAGGTGGCCGGAACCGACCTTCGGGAAGGAACGCCGACGCTTCCCCTCCTGTTCGCGGCGCGGGAGGATCCCGTCGTCCGCCGCGCCCTGGCGGGCGACTCGCTCGACGGCGCGCTCATCCGCGTCGCCGCGACCGGAGCCCTCGAGCGATCGCGCGAGGTCGCGCTCGAGTACGCGGCCCGCGCAAGCGCGTGCCTGAACGGTGAGCCCCACTACGAGGAGCTCGAAGCCCTGACCCGCGCGGTCGTGGAGAGGGACAGCTGACCCGGATCCGCCTCGGCCGCATCTCCTACGTCAACATGGCGCCGGTCTTCTACCGGCTCGAGGCCGACGTCGAGGAAGTCGCGGGCGTGCCGACCGACCTCAATCACCGTCTCCTCGCGGGCGAGATCGACGTCGCGCCGATCTCCTCGATCGAGTACGCGCGGCATGCCGACCGGCTCCGCCTGCTCCCGCGGCTCTGCGTCTCCTCGCAGGGGGCCGTCGACTCGATCCAGATCGTCTCGCGCCTGCCACTCGAGCACGTTCGGACGGTCGCGGTCACTTCGGAGAGCGCAACCTCGGTCGTCCTGACCAGGGTGCTGCTCCCCGAGGCGGAGCACGTCCCTCTCGGAGAAGAGGCGGACGCGAAGCTCCTGATTGGCGACGCCGCCCTGCAGTCCGCATTCGAG
>JACDER010000243.1 GCA_013816275.1 Actinomycetota bacterium
GAACAAGCAGCCTCAAGACAGCAGAGAAGGCAAGATAGGCGAAGGAGAGGAGCATCAGCCGATCCTCCCAGGGCCAGCGAACCTTCGGTGATTCGACACTCGCTCAGGCCCGCGGCGGTTCTTGCGCTTCCGCCGTTTCTGCTATATGCGCGCGCGCGTGAACTCTTCAATAGAGGTGAACGCGAGCAAACAAGAAGAGCGGAAGTCGAACAATCCCCAGTCTGGCCGCGAGCGGGCAACGGCTGCCAAACCCCAGGTCCAAGCCAATCGGAGTTTTGACACCCTTCAGGCACGCGCGCGTGACACACCCGCACTCTTTGTCTTCGCTTCAGGCTCGCTCACCGCTGCCTCCCTTCCGGCCCCTGGCGCGGCAGAGACCTAGACGGCGCTGGGCTCGCCAACCACCGGCTCTTGGACGATCAGAACAGGCCGACGTGTCATAGCGAGCAACGGCCGGGACGCGCTGCCGAGCACGGCGCGCTTCAAGGGGCCCAGCGAGCGCGATCCAACGACGATCATATCGGCGTCGAGGTCCTCCGCGAGTCGCGCGATCTGCGTCGGCACGTAGCCGAGCAACAGCTCGGCCTGTGCGGGGACGCCGCGGTCCCGGGCTTGCTCAAGCGCCTGGCGCAGGACCGGGTCATCCTCCGGAGCCGGCACGCGGTTCGGCGGGGGCTTCGGATCCTCCATACCTTCAACAAGGTCGACGAGCGGGGTGACATGGACGAAGGTGACGCTCGCGCCCTCGTCCGCCCCGAGCTCGAGCCCGACGTCGACGGCCTGCTGCGCAGGCTCCATGCCGTCGGTCGCGATCAAGATTGTCTTCATCTCGGCCTCCTTTGTTCTTCCTCTCGACCTCCTGGTCAGTCGTGAGCAATATCCACGCTGTGCGCTTCGGCCGCCATCAGTCCGCGCGCGCTGAAACTGGTTGCGGGTTTTCCCAGCCGGGGTCGGCGCCCGAGCCAGCCGTTTAGGTCGTGTCGCGCTCGCGCAGCGTAGCCTCCCGTGCGCGAGCTGCTCGCGCCGCTAGAACCCGTCGAAGCCCCGGTGCAAGCCCGGCGGCAGCAACGCAGTCTCAATCGGCGCCTCGGTAGCCGCAATCAGGTTCGCGTTGTTGCCCTCGACGAGCATGACGTTCTTCGTTTCTGTCGAACCATCGGCGCTACCGAGGGCAGATGCTCGATTGACGCTTCAGCTTTCAGTTCATTCGCATTCAGCTCGACCGTAGCGCGGGCACGATAGGGTCCGATCCGGTGGACGCGCTTGAGGTCGAGAAGACCAGGCAGCGACTCGTAGGCCGTGGCGGCGGTTACGAGATTATCCACGACTCCCCAGGGCTCGAAGTTGGTGTGTACGTGTTGGTGGCTCCAGAGCCTGACCATCAGAACGCCCACGCGGACGATGAGCTATACGTCGTCCTCGAGGGTCGCGGTGAGTTGACCATCGAGGGCGACACAGTCGTCCTCCACGAGGACGGAGCCGCGTTCGTTCCTGCTGGCGCGGACCATCGGTTCACCGGCTACGAAGGTCTGAGCGTGCTAGTCATCTTTGCACGCCAGAAAGAAGAGACGCCGTTGCACGAGCGACAGCGGATGGAACAGCCGCTCTAGTAGAGCCGGCAGAGGAGGTCAGTGGGCGCCCGGCGCGCCGCCTCGTGTCGGCGTCGACGACATGCAGAAGCCACGACCAGCTGACGGCACCGGCGACCGGCTCGACGACGAGCGCCACATCACGGTCGGCCACAATCACTGGCCAGCTGGGAAGCCGAAGCGCCGGATCCCGCGCTCGCGGTAGCGCGCCGGCAACAGATATGTGCTCGCGGGCTCTGGCATTGTGCGGGAGCTTGCCGAACACTCGCACCGCTTTCGCCAGCAGCCAGCGCAGCTTCTCGATCGTCTCCGGCTCCGCGTCGTGCTGAGCCAGGTAGTCGTCGGCGAGCTCGGCGAGTGTCAGCGTGCTTCCCGTGCCGCTTGCTCGCCACAGCCGCTCCAGCGCCCGATCGCGGCCGCGACATCCTGCGGGGAAGCAAAGCCGCCCCGCTGCACCCGCCGGGCCGGCCCAGGGTCGCGCCGGTTGCATGTGAACTCGCTTGAGGCGCGCCCGGCTCCGCTGCCGTCCTGAGCGAGGCGACGAGCTCAGCATGTAGTCGGAAGCTCGCCGACGCGATAGGTGGCGAGCGCTCTCCTCGCCAACGACCCTGCTCGGTTGGTCGTACTGTGGACTGCATGACTGACGAGCCGAGACCGGGCGTGGACCTCTACTGGCTTCCGCTGGGCGCGGGCGGCTATTCGGTGCGGCTGAACGGACGCGTCTTTGAGGCGGTGGCAGCGCGGCTGGCGCGGCGGGATGCGTGCGACCTCTACCACTCCGCGCTTGAGGTGCGCGTTCCGGAGGCACGCTTCGTGATCGAGCAGGCACCGGTCCGCGATTGCAACGGAGCGGAGCGTGGCGTCGTCGCGGAGGGTGCGGTCGGCAGCCACTGGGCGGCGCGCTTCCGGATCTTCCGGTACGAGGTGCGCCGTTGGCACGAGGGCGTTATCCCAGACGCAAGCGAGGCGGTCGAGAGTCCACGGCGACTGACGGACGATCCACGTCTAGCGCAACGAGTGCTTGACCTGGTGCCCCACGTGCCAACGGTGGTCTGGGGTCGTGACGAACTCGATGCGGGGGAGATGTGGAACTCCAACTCGCTGATCTCATGGCTGATCGCACGCAGCGGCCTCGCTGCCGAGTCGATCCGGGCACCCGCCGGTGGGCGCGCCCCCGGTTGGGACGCTGGGCTCGTGGTGGCGCGCCGCCAGGAGGCGCGAACCGATCCTCCCCGCTCCCGGGCAGCAGAAGCCGCGACTTCCACATCAAGCTTCTAGTTCCGCGGGACGCTGGCCACTAGAACGCTGACCGAGGTATGGAGCCTTTATGGAGCCCCGTGGTCGCAACAGGTGGCAAGAGTTAGGCCGGGCCGAGGCCCGAAATTGGGCCTGATCAAGCCAAAACGCTTGCGGCCCATTGCCACCAGTTGCCTGAGACGTTCCATGGTAAGGAGGGGGTCTCCGGTTCGAGTCCGGAAGAGGGCTCTACAAAATC
>JACDER010000244.1 GCA_013816275.1 Actinomycetota bacterium
TCGTGGACCTGCTCGCGTACCTCCGGCTGCTCCAGAACCGCTACGACGACGAAGCGCTCGTGACGGTGCTCGCGTCGCCGTTCGTCGGGGTCTCGAACGACGCGCTCGTCCTTCTGCGCCGCGCGGCCGGGCGGCGTCCGCTCTACGCGGGGATCGAGCGGGGACTGCCCGACGATCTCGCCGAGCGCGACAAGCAGCTCTTCCGTGCGTTCCGGCAGCGCTACGAGCGGCTGGCGGAGGGATCCGGCTCGCTTCCGCTCGAGCGCCTGTGCGAGCAGGTCGTGATCGAGCACGACTACGACCTGGCCGTGCTCGCCCAGCCCGACGGGCGGCGGCGGTACGCGAACATGCGCAAGCTGGCGCGGCTCGCCCGCTCGTACGAGGAGCTGCGCGGCCGCGACATCGAAGGCTTCGTCCGCTTCGTCCGCGAGCAGGACAGCGTCGGCGCGACCGAGTTGGAGGCGGTTGCCGAGGAGGAGGACACGGACGTCATCCGGTTGCTGACGATCCACGCCGCGAAGGGGCTCGAGTTCAAGGTCGTCGTGGTCGCCGATGCCGGCCGCGACACCCGCGCCTCGCGGGACGAGGTGCTGTGCCTGCCGGACGGCCGGCTCGGCTTCAAGGTCGCGCACCCCGCGACCGGCAAGCGTCTCGCCACGACCGACTACGACGCCGTGAAGGTCGCCGAGACCCAGGCGGAGCAGGACGAACGACGGCGCCTGTACTACGTCGCGATGACCAGGGCGATCGACCGCCTGATCGTCTCCGGCTCGATCGACCCCGCGCGCTCAGCCGACGCTGAGACCCCGATCGGCTGGGTGCTCGACCGACTGGGGCCGGACGAGCTGGAGCGGGCGGGCGACGGTCCGCTGGAGATCGTCCGCGACGGCGCGCGTCTTGTCCTCCGCGTCGACCGCTTCCGGCCGGCCGCTCCCGAGGCCGCCCCGGCGCCCGTGGAGGAAAGCCAGCTCTCGCTGTTCGCGGCCGGCGAGGCGGTTCCGCTGCGTCTCGAGGTTCCCCCGCTGCCCGAGCTCGAAGCCGTACCCGAGCCGCCCGCCTACCGGATCCGGAGACTGTCGTACAGCGCGCTCGCGCTCTTCGAGCGCTGCTCGTACCGCTTCTACGCCGAGCGGATCGCGGGGATGCGGCCGAAGCGCCGCGCCGCGGAAGGGGAGCCTGCGCTCGCTGCCACCGAGATCGGAGACGCCGTCCACGCCCTGCTCGAACGGGTCGATCTCTCGTCCCCGCGGGTGCCGGACGATCTCGAGCCGCAGGTGCGGTCGCGCTACCCGTTCGCGAGGGAGGACGAGATCGAGCGGATCCGCGCGCTGACGGCGGCCTACTGCTCGTCGGAGCTCGCGGCACGGGTTGCCGCGCTGCCCGGAGCGGCTGCCGAGCGGCCGTTCGCGTTCGAGCACGACGGCGTCCTCTTCCACGGCCGCCTCGACGTGCTGCAGCTCGGCGGAGGTCGCGCTCTCGTCGTCGACTACAAGACGAACGTGCTCGACGGCCGGGCGCCCGAGGACGTGGTCGAGAGTGAGTACCGCCTCCAGCGGCTCGTCTACGCGATCGTCTGCCTGCGCGCCGGGGCTGACGAGGTCGACGTCGTCCACCAGTTCCTCGAACGGCCGGAGGCGCTGGTCTCGGCCGCGTTCGGCCGCGCGGACCTGCCCGGGCTCGAGGCGGAGCTCTCCGCCGCGATCGCGCACATCCAGGCGGGCGACTTCAGGCCGACGCCGGGCGAGATGGTGTGCTCGGACTGTCCGGTGCTCGGGCTCGTCTGCGCCGGTCCGGCCCTGCGCGTGCACGCTGGCTCGACCGAGCCCGAGCACGCGCTCGCGGCCGGATAGTCAGCCCAGGGAGAGCTGCTCGTCCGCCTGCTCCATGAGGAGCGGGTCGTGCGTCGCGCAGACGACCGCGATCCCGGTCTCGCGCGCGAGCCTCGCGAGCAGCACGGCGACGGACAGCGCGTTCGTCTGGTCGAGCCTCGAGGTCGGCTCGTCGACGAGGATCAGCCGGCAGCGCGCCGCCAGGGCCCGCGCGATTGCGACACGCCCGCGCTCACCGGTCGAGAGGCGCGAGACGCGTTGCCCGGCGCGCTCGGAAAGACCGACGTCCGCGAGCGCCTCCAGCGAGCCGTTTCCCTCGGTCCGGTGCAGGGCCTGACCGAGCTCGACGTTCTCGCGCGCGCTGAGGAACGGCGTCAGCCCCGGCTCCTGACCGACGAAGGCGATCATTCCCGCCCGAAGCTCGGCCCGGGCCGCACGGTCGAGGCCGGAGATCACGGTTCCTTCGACCGCGACATCTCCGCTCGTCGGCAGGTCGAGGCCGGCGAGCAAATGGAGTAGCGTCGTCTTCCCCGATCCGGACGGGCCTGTGACCGCGCAGAGCGTTCCGCCGCGGAAGGCCGCGTCGAGTGAACGAAGCACCTCGCGCCGGCCGTAGCTCTTCGAGACGGCACGGAGCTCGGCTACGAGGGCGGGGGAGGCGGGCAGGGCGCGCTCGAACGCCGTAACAGCCTCCGGCGGCGCCTCGCCGACCGTCCGAACGACGATCTCGTCCCGCTCGAAGCGCGCGGTCGCATGGGTCACGATCCCTGCTCGGCGCAGGTACTCCTCCGGCAGGCGAAGCCACCCGCCTCGGCCGACGACGATCGTGTCGCCGCTCGACTCGTGCTCGCGCACCGCCTCCGACGCGACGCGGCCGTCGCGGATGGTGACCACGCGGTCGGCAACGGTTGCCGCGGCGGGGTCGTGGCTGACGAGAACGGTCGTTGTCTTCTCGGTGCGAACCAGCTCACCGATCAGCTCGAACAGGCGCCGCGCGTTCTCGGCGTCAAGCTCTCCGGTGGGCTCGTCCGCGAGGAAGAGGCGGGGGCGGTGCGCCAGGGCGGCACATACGGCGATCCGCTGCTGCTCGCCTCCGGACAGCTCCTGCGGGTGGGCGCCGCGCCGGTCGAGCAGGCCGACGCGCTCGAGCGCCGCGGCAGCCACGGCCTTGTCGTGCCGTCCCGGACGGCGGAACCAGCCGATCTTGCGGTACCGCCCCATGACCACGACCTGCAGCGCGCTGACCGGGAA
>JACDER010000039.1 GCA_013816275.1 Actinomycetota bacterium
GTCTCCAACTCCACCTATGCCGAGCTTTTCGCAAAAGCGCACCCCGAGCGATACTTCGAGATGTTCATCGCCGAGCAGCAGATGGTCGCAGCGGCTGTTGGCCTGCAGACGCGAGGGTGGCGGCCGTTCGTGTCCACGTTCGCCGCCTTCCTCTCCCGCGCGTCGGACTTCATCCGCATGGCCGCGGTCAGCCGCGCGAACATCTGCCTGTGCGGTTCGCACGCGGGTGTCTCAATCGGTGAGGACGGGCCCTCCCAGATGGGACTCGAGGACATGGCGGCACTGCGCGCTGTCCACGGCAGCACCGTTCTGTATCCCTGCGATGCGAACCAGACCGCCCATCTGGTCGCGCAGATGGCCGACCGCGACGGAATCGTGTACCTGCGAACGACGCGCGAGGCGACGCCCGTGATCTACGCGGCCGACGAACAGTTCGAGATCGGGCGCTGCCGCATCCTCAAATCCTCCGATCACGACGACGTCACGATCGTCGCGGCGGGCATCACCGTGAACGAGGCGCTCGCGGCCGCAGAGACACTCGAGCAGGATCAGATCAGTGCCCGCGTGATCGACGCCTACTCGGTGAAGCCGATCGATGTCAGCGCGCTGCGCGCCGCAGCTCAGGCGACCGGTGGGCGCTTAGTGACGGTCGAGGATCACTGGCCCGAGGGCGGGCTCGGCGATGCGGTGCTGGAGGCACTCGCCGACGTACCGGAACGGACGACCGTCGTCAAGCTCGCCGTGCGCGTCATGCCCGGCTCCGCCACCTCCGCCGAGCAGCTTCGCTTGGCCGGAATCGACGCCGATCACATCGTCGAGGCGGCGCGGCTCCTTCGCCGCGAGCCCGTCGAGGGAGACGACGTCCTCAACTTCCTGCCCGGAATGCAGGAGTGATTTTGCGGGAGCTCGTGATCAGGGTTGAGCATGCCAAGCAGCGCTCTGACCTGCTGAGCTTCCTGCGCGAGCAGCGCGCCAATCCGCGTCAGCTCGACGAGTGCAGCATCGCGCTCGATCTCGACGACGGCGATTGCCCTCCGCTTGCGACGCTGGTGGCCGCGCTCGACGATTGGCGCGCCCGCGCGCACGCGGGCGAGGCCGTCCTCGAGCTCGACGGCGAGACCAGAATCCTGCGCACGGAAATCTAAACCCGCGTCGAGCCGGACGCCGTTTGGCGACGCCGCCTCGCGGAAACGCCCGATCTATGGCGCGTGGTGAGTCGCTCTTGGCGTCGCGTCCCGGCTCGCCGGGAAGCTCGGAATCGAGCTCGTGCTCCTGCACGTTGAACCGTCCACGAATTTGCCGCGGGTGAGCGCGGCGCCGGCGAACAGAGCGCCTCAGAGAAACAGAGCTGATCAATGCTCTCAAGGCGGCTGAACTCGCTCGCCGGAACGACATTCCGGTGGAGAGCCCGCGTGCCGCCTCGTCGCATCGGCGCTCGGGATGATCCCCTACTCGCCCGATGTCGTCTGCCGCGTGGCAGCGGAATACCCGCAGTGCGAGAAGGCTGAAGATCGAGAGCGTCTCGCAACAGAGCTCGGGCTGGCCGGCACGGGCGAGCTCTGGAACGTGTGGTCGATCCTCCACGGCGGTCGCTACGACCCCGTGCTTGAGGAGCACGGCCTGCCGCCGTTCCGCCCCGGCCTGCTGCCGCTCCGGGAGTCATGGGAGAGACCGTAAGACGCGGACTGACCCGCGCCAGACGAGCGCCGCCAGTGCGACGGCGAGCGCAGTCAAGGCGCTTCGGTGGCGACGGGCGACGAACTGCAGACTAAGCCGCCTTGCTTCAGCGTCGAAAATTCCGTGCGTGCCGCGATCGCCGGGGAGGGCATAAGACAGGTTGTCGGGTCGATCCGGCTTAACCGACGCGTCCGTCTGCTGAGCGGTGTAAGCGGTCCGCGCTAGGTAGCGGTCGAGGAGGCCGGGCGCGAGCTTATGGGCGAGCAGCGCCTTCACCGTCGAGCCACCGACCCAGAGCTCGCGCCGCGGATGCTCGGCGGCAAAGACGATCGCGCGCGCGGCGACTTCGGGCTGGAAGATCGGCGGTACGGGCTGCGGGTGTCGCGGCAGGCGTGTCCTGACGACGCTGAAGTGCGGCGTGTTCAGGGCCGGGAGCTGAACCATGGTCACGCGGACATTGCTGCCGTCATGCAAGAGCTCGCAGCGCAGGGACTCGCTGAAGCCCTCGACAGCGTGCTTGGCCGCGCAATAGGCCGCCTGCAGGGGAATGGCGCGATAGGCGAGCGCCGAGCCGACCTGGACGATCACGCCTCGATCGCGCGGGACCATCCGCCGCAGCGCGGCCAGCGTGCCGTGGACGTAGCCCAGATAGGTGACTTCGGTGACGCGACGCACCTCCTCGGCGGTCAGCTCGGTGACCGGCGAGAACACCGACAGCATGGCGTTGTTGACCCAGACGTCGACCGGTCCGAGCTGCTCTTCTGTCGCCGCTGCGGCGGCTTCGACGGCGTCGGCGTCGGCGATGTCGAGCGGGAATACCAGCGCCCGGCCGCCAAGCTCCTCGACCTCGCGCCGCGCGGCCTCGAGCCCGTCGACGCCGCGGGCAAATAACGCCAGCTGCACGCCGCGCCGGGCAAACTCGCGGGCGCAGGCGCGACCCACCCCCGACGAGGCGCCGGTGATGACGATGACATTGCCTTCGCTTAGCCGGCCCATGCGACGAAGCCTCCGACGATCGCGCCGTAGAATATGTGGGCGATCACCGTCGCGAGCGGCGTTTGGCGCCCGTAGTTGAGGAGGAGGAATCCTGGCGGCTCGAGGAGCGGCGCCGAGCCGGCGGCATCGAAACCGGTGCCCATGCGCGGGTGGACGACCGGCAGGAGGACGTTGACGAGCGCAGTCGAGGCGAACAGGGCGTGGACAAGGCCGAACAGAGCCCCGAGCAGCAGGCCGCTCTCATCGAGGACGGCGAAGATCGTGTAGTAGACGAGCGCGAACAGAAGGCCGAAGACGAAGTGGAGGGCGTAACCGACGGCCTTGGCGCGAACGCGGTCGGCGGTGATGGCGGTGCCAATCAGGAACGGAATGTCCATACGCGTCCAGCCAAACTCGCTTGCGGCGCGGAGGACAGTCGTCAGTACCAGCGTCCCGACGAACCCGCCGACGATCGCCCCCCAGATCATCGTCTCGCCTCGGCGATGGCCCCGGCGGCATTGATCAAGGCCAGGTGCGAGAGCCCCTGCGGGAAGTTGCCAAGGAAGTCGCTCGTTTTCGCATCGATCTCCTCGGCGTAGAGGCCGACGTCGTTGGCCAGCGCAACGAGCTCGTCCATGAGCTCGGCCGCTTCGTCCAGTCGACCCTGTCGGGCGTAGGCCTCGACGAGCCAGAAAGAACAGGCGACGAACGCCCCGTCTTCGCCCGCCAGGCCGTCGGTGTCGAGGTAACGGTGGAGGAGCGGGCCGCGCCCGAGCTCGCGGCGGACGGCGTCGACCGTGTCGCGCAGGCGCGGCGAGTTCGGGTCGTCGTAGCGCGCGATCACGCCAAGGAGCAGCGCGGCGTCGAGGGCGTCGTCGTCGGCGCTGCGCGTGTAGCTGCGCTTGTGTTCGGCGTAGCAGCGTGTCTCGACGAACTCGCGGATCCGCTCGCGCTCACGCGACCAGCGGTCGACGTCGCCGCGCAGCAACCCTTGGCCAGCAAGCGCGCAGGCACGGTCGAGAGCGACGAAACACATCATCTTCGACTGGGTGAAGTGCGTCGGTTCGCTGCGCGTCTCCCAGATCCCGGCATCGCGTTCGCGCCAGATCTCGCAGACGAAATCGGCAATACCGACGAGGCGCTTGGCGTGGTCGCGGTCGAGTGTGCCGGCGAAGCGGGCAAACTCCGCCGCGGCGTCGAGGACCTCGCCGTAGACGTCGAGTTGGGTCTGACCGGCAGCGCCATTGCCGACACGCACGGGACGAGAGCCGCGGTAGCCGGCGAGCGCCAGCGATCGCTCAGCGGCCTCGGGACGGCCGTTCAGGCGGTAGAGGACCTGGACCTTCGGATGCGTCAGCTGCGAAGCGTGGAGGAGCCAGGCGAAGAAAGCATGGGCCTCAGAACTGCAGCCGAGGCTGAGCAGGGCGCGCAGCGTGAAAGCAGCGTCGCGCGGCCACGAGTAGCGGTAGTCCCAGTTGCGTTCGCCGCCGATCTGCTCGGGAAGCGACGTCGTCGGCGCAGCGGCGATGGCCCCAGACGGCGCGAAGACGAGCAGCTTCAAGACGAGGGCACTGCGGAGGACGGCGTCGCGCCAGGGGCCGTCGTACTCACGACCGGCGCTCCAGTCGCGCCAGGTCGCTGCGGTCGCCTGAAGGCGCGCCTCGACTTCGGCACGGCTCGGGTAGACGAGCGGTTCTTGGTGGGCGGCGCTGACAACGAGGTGGCCGACGGTGCCTTCGCTGGCCTCGAACCGCGCGCCGACCGACCCGTCGCTGACGGTCGCCTCGCCGGCATCCCAGCTGAAGACAGCGAGAGCGTCACGCCCATCGGCGACGGTCGCGACACCGCCACGTGAGGACACCCGCGCCGGACTGCTGCCGTACTGAAGACGCGGTTCGACTTGCCAGGCGAGCGGGACACACCCAGCCACTCCCTCGACGCGGCGGACGAGCTCACGGTACGGCGCGAAGCCCGACGCCGGCAGCGTCATAGCGTCGGTGACGCGGACGGCACCCGTCGCCGTCGTGAACGTCGTCTCGAGAACGTTCGTGCCTGGCAAGTAACGCCGCGTAGCCCCATACGGGACCTCGGGCGCAAGGGCGAAGCGGCCGCCGCGATCGGCGTCGAGTAGTGCGCCGAAGACGCTCGCCGAGTCGAGATCCGGAAGGCAGAGCCAGTCGATCGACCCGTCGCGGGCGACGAGGGCGACGGTGCGGCCGTCGCCGATCGCCGCATAATCGCGGATCGCGGCGTAGCCGTCGGTGCGGGTGGGTTCAATCACGCTTTGCAGTCTGGCGTGAGTGGCGCCCGCACGCCGGAACTTACGTCTGCGCGCCAGCTCATGGCGTCGCGTCGCGCGTCTGTCGCCAACCGCGCTAACGAGCTGGCCGGGTAGATGACGTTGCGTCGGCAAAGTCGACGCGGCGCAGGACGCCCATCAGAACGCCGTCGGAGCGGGTCACCGGTAGCAGCGACAGGTCGCGACGGCGCATCCGCTCGCGGGCGTCGTCGACGGCGAGGCTCGGTCGCACCGTGCCCGGACCCGCGGTCATGACGGTCTCGACTGCGCCGTCGGAGTCGCTGGCCAAGGCGCGCCGACCGAGAAGTCCGAGGAGGACGCGCTTGTCGTCGACGACGAAGCAGATGTCATAGGCACTCGCGGAGACGCGGCCGCGGACGGTGCTCAGTTGCTCGTCGAGCGTGCAGGTCGGCATGTCGTCGCGAAGGTAGGCGCCGACGCGAGTCTCGCTCCCGCGTTCGCCGGCGAGCGGCAGGCCGAACGCACCCCAGTCGGCTTGGCCAGCGACGTAATCGTGGACGCGAGCGAACCCGAGCGCTTCGAGCCGCGCCGCGGCTCGTGGGCTCATGTCTCACTGGTAGTCGTGGCAGTAGACGATGACCGGCTGGTCGCGCTTGAGCTGTCGCGCTGTTTCGGCGTTCAGCTCCTTGAGCGGGATGTTGGTCGCAGCGGGGAGGTGCTCGTCGGCGTACTCCACGGCGGCCAGAACGTCGACCAGCTGCGCGCCTGCGGCGACGAGCTCTTGAACCTGCTCGCGGTCGACCGCGAGTGGCATCAACTCTCCGCTCTCATATCAGTCGGAGCTTATACTAGAAGCATGAGTGTGGCGCTCCAGTCTCCGTTCCAGCTGCCGAGGACCCCCGCGCGCGGCGATCTCATCGCCAAGTACTTCCGCACGCTCAGCGACCCGACGCGGCTCAAGATCGTCGAGCTGCTGCGCAAGGAGGGGGAGATGACCGTCGGCGAGCTGGCCGCACGGCTCGGCGTCAGTCAGCCCGGCGTCTCCAACCATCTCGCGCGTCTGCGCTGGTGCGGCTTCGTCGGCACCCGGCGCGCGCACCGGACGGTCTTTAACTTCGTCGCCGACGCGCGCGTGATCAAGCTGCTCGAGCTCGGCGAGGCGCTGCTTGACGACAATGCGGCGCATGTCGCAGCCTGCTGCTACACGTAGGCCGGCTCGTGACCCTGATTGAGATCTTGACGTTCGCCGGCTGTCCGAACGCCGACGGGTCAATGGCGCTAGTCGAGCGTGTCGTCACCGAAGCCGGCATCGACGCCGACGTGCGCCGGGTCGAGGTCCGCGACGCCGACGTCGCGGCCGAGCAGCGTTTTCTCGGCTCGCCGACGATCCGCGTCAACGGACGCGATGTCGAGCCCGGCGCCGACGAGCGCGACGAGTTCGTCTACGCCTGCCGCGTCTACCGAACGCCGACCGGCTTCCGCGGCCAGCCTGATAGAAAGCTGGCTCCGCGACGCGCTCGAGCCGCCGCATATTGGATGAATGAGAGCCCGCGAGCGTCGCGCCGCCTCAGGCCATGCAAATGCCCAAGCCGCAGCCACCGCGGCCGCCCGAGCCGGTTCCGACGCCGGAACCGCCGGGGCCTGAGAGTCCGCTGCCGACACCGCCACACCCGAATCCTCCGGATCCAACCGCAAAGAGCTAGAGCCTGCGGGGGAAGAACTCCGTCGCCGTAGCCGAGTAGAACAGCCGCCAGGCCGAGCCCGACACGACCGCTCGGGTTGTCCTATCGCTCGATATCTGGCGACGGCCGCTCCGGATCGGGCTGCGGCGGTAGCGGATCGGGCGGTTCATCCGGTGGTCTTGGCGGCTGCGGGTCAGGAATCGGCTCGGTCATACTCATGGTTTCGCCACTCGACCCGGCTTTGAAACCAGCGTCCGTCGTTTCCGGCGTTTGCAGCCGGGTATCGGATCCCATGCGATTCGACGATCGAGCCCATGCGGGGCGGGTGCTCGGCGGGCGCCTGCGCAGCGGACACGCGCGGACGCCGAACCTGGCACTCGTGCTTGGCCTGCCGCGGGGTGGCGTGCCCGTGGCATTCGAGGTCGCGCGGGAGCTCGACGCGCCGCTTGACGTCTTCGTCGTCCGCAAGCTCGGCGTGCCGGGGCACGAGGAGCTCGCGATGGGAGCGATCGCAAGCGGAGGCGTTCGAGTCTTGAACGACACGGTTGTCGCCGAACTTCAGATCGGCGAGGAGGTGATCACTCATGCCGCTGCCGTCGAGGGCGCTGAACTTGAGCGCCGCGAGCTGGCGTACCGCGGCGATCGCGGCCCGGTCGAGATGGCAGGTCAAACGGTGATCCTCGTCGACGACGCCTGGCGACCGGCTCGACGATGAGGGCCGCCGCGCTCGCCGTCCGGGCGCAGGAGCCCGAGCGGCTCGTCGTCACCGTGCCCGTCGCGGCCGAGCAGACCTGCGACGAGTTTCGAGCGGAGGTGGATGAGATCATCTGCCTCCTCACGCCGGAGCCGTTCCACGCAGTCGGGCTCTGGTACGAGGATTTCACGCCGACGTCGGATAACGAGGTTCGTGATCTCCTTTCCCGCTCCGTAGCCACCTCGGTCCGGTGATGCTCAATCTCGATCGCCTCGTCGCCCGCGCCAGCGCCGCGCGCTTCGCGCTGCTCGGCGAGGCGACACACGACACACAAAAGTTCTACGCCCTACGGGCTGAGATCACGAAGCGGCTCGTGACAGAGCACGGCTTTCGCGCGGTCGCACTCGCGGCATCCGGTGTCCCGATGCGAATCGGCTCGATCAACTCACCGAACAGACGTCCTGAACGTGAAGGAAGCCTCGCCGTTTCCGAGTGCGTCCGTCGGGGTATCCAGTTGGAGACGACGAAGGAGGGAACGCAGATGGCACGGAGCGTACGCGACGTCATGACCGAGAACCCGCTCAAAATCGAACCGTCGGAGTCGGTCGTGAAAGCGGCGCAGATCATGCGCGACGAGGACATCGGCTCGCTGCCGGTCGTCGAGCAGGACCGCCTCTACGGAGTGATCACGGACCGAGACATCACGACGCGGGTCGTCGCCGAGGAGTCCGATCTCGCATCGATCTCCGTCCGCGATGTCGCCTCGACCGGACCTGTGTGCGTCGAAGCCGACAGTGACCTCGACGAGGCTCTGCGGCTGATGGCGCATCACCAGGTACGGCGCTTGCCGGTTATCGAAGACGGCCGACTCATCGGCGTCCTCGCACAGGCCGACGTCGCGCACGAAGAGGAGCACGAGAAGGTCGGTGAGACGGTTGAAGCGATCTCCGATCCGTCGACCGAGAGCAGACGCTAGGAAAGGATGGAGACGATGCCGGAAAAGAAGCATCTGCGAGGCGTCAGCGACAAAGAGCAACGCCAGTACGAGCACATCAAGGAAGAGGCCAAGAAAGAGGGCCGCTACAAGGGCCGCGAGGAAGAGGTTGCGGCCCGCACGGTCATGAAGGAACACGGCGAGAAGGGCCACAAGAAGAGCGAGTAGCCAAGTGCAGCTCACGTAATCGTCGTCGGAGTCGACGGCTCAGCGCCCGTAGGCTTCGTATTCGTATTTCCATTGTGCGACACCGCTGGCGTTGGTGAGGTCGGTGAGCGATTCGGTCAACTCCGCCACTCCGCCACAGTGCGCGGGTCAGCGGAGTGGCGACCGTGAGGGGTTTCAAAACCCGGGTTCATGCTGGCTGACGGGACTGCGCGAGGGCTACCCCGGCGCTGCACCGCAATCGCACTAGCCGTCTTGCAAACTGGTAGGACCACGTAGTTCATTCGCGCGTTACACGGCACGCTCGCGCGTTGCATTTCTTCCAGCTTGCTAGCCTACATGTGTAGGGTACTCCGGTACTCTGGGCGTACTGGTCGGCTGCGTCGATGTCTTCACCCGCGAAGAGAAACCCCGTGTGAGGACCGTAGACCCCGCAATCCTGACCTTTTCGACCCCGCCCGCTAGAAGCAGGGGCCGGCAGGCGGATTCAGGTTTCGCGGTTTCGCTAGAAGGAGGGGCCGGCAGG
>JACDER010000245.1 GCA_013816275.1 Actinomycetota bacterium
CGCATAGGAGGCGCGCGCATAGGAGGCGAGGCCGGGCTCCAGCTCCATCATCCGGTCGAAGCTGTCGAAGGCCTCTCCGTAGCGTCCCAGCTCGATCAGAGCGTCCCCGACGATTCCGTAGCTGCGGGACTGGATCGCATTCGGCGCCGCCGCGGCCTCGCCGTATGCGATCGCGCGCCGTCCGAGGACGAGCGCCTCGCGGAAGCGGTGCCGCGAGAGCGCGAGCGAGCCCAGGCCGCTTTCGGCAAGGGGGCTTCCCGGTGCGATGCCGAGCGCGTCCCGAAGGACACCCTCGGCCTTCGAGTAGTAGGAGGGATCGCCCGTCTCACGGGCTCGCTGCTCGTACTCGAGACCGAGCAGCGTCAGCGATGCGGCGTCGTCCGGCTCTGCCCGAAGCTCCGCCTGAAGCTTTCCGATCGTGGTGGCCGTGTCGCGCGCGGCGGGAATGGAGGGAACTCGGCCGGCGAAGGGCGCGGCCGCAGCGGCTGCCGGCTGCGTGGTGGACGCGGGCGACTCAGACAGGATCCCGCCGAACAGCGCGGAACCCGCCGCCACGCCCAGCGCCGCCAGCAGGAGGAGGAGCCTGCTGGGGCGCAGGCTCCTCCTCGTCGTGGTCGTGCCTTCGGTCATCCCAGCGGTCGGTTGAGATGGATCCGGTTCCGCCCGTCCCAGGGCGTCGCCTCGAAGGGGAACGCGTTCGGAAGGGGCTTGTCGTTGACGTTGACGCCGTCAGCGGCGTGGGCGTTGATGTAATTCGCGCCGCCGATGACTCGGGTTGCGACGTCCAGGACGTCGTCCATCGGCCGGCGTCCGTTCGGCCAGGCGGCCGCGTCGGGCGTGGCCTTCCCGTCCGCGTCGTGCGCGAGCGGGCCGAGTCGCTTCTGACTCGCCAGCGGAGTCGGCGGGGTATGGAGGTCGAGCCGGAGGAGATCCGAGTACGACCCGTACGGCGCCGTGCCGTTGTATGTCAGTAGCAGGTCACGGAGGTCCGTGCGGCCGGTCGTGCCCGCGGGAACGCCGTAGACGAGCTGGAGCGCGAGGGCGAGCCGGGGGTTCAGGTAGTAGTCGAGGTACTTGTTCTCCTGCGACCCATACTGACCGCCCTGGTCGTCGATCGCGTTCCAGGCGTCCTTGTCCGGCGTGCCGATGATGGCCTCGTTGACGAGCGGGTTGGCCAGCCGTTCCACCTGCTGGTAGCCACCGCCGATCGACTGCCCCCTGGAGCTGAAGAGCGGGCGGTACGTGCTCGCGACGGCTCCGATCTTCGGAACCTGCGTGGCATCCGCGCCCTTCCCGTCGAATGTGAGCATCGACGCGGGGATCTCGAGGGCGATCTCCTGGACGTTGAAGCCGGAGAGCATGTCGACGCCGAAGGCGTTCGCTCCGTCGTTCGCGTCCTGGGCGTTCGTCTCGATCGGCAGCGGCGACAGGCCGAGGTTCAGCGTGTCGAACAGACCGCCGAGGTCGATGTAGAACGGATCGTCCCGCTGGCCGGCGAACGCGCGAACGCCGTTCCCCAGGTCATAGATGCCCTGGGCGGCGAGCGCGTCGTAGTTCGGCATCGTCCGCGGCCCGACGTTCGACGGAACCGCGATCAGGTCGGATCCAAGGTCGACGCGCTGGAACCCCTTGATCATCGCGACCGAGTAGTGCTGGCGCAGGCCGAAGCCTTCCGAACCTGCCCCGTCGAGCTTCGTGATCGGCGGGATCGCCACCTGGGTAAATGGAAGACCCAGAGCGGTCACGTCTCCACGGATCTCGTTGCGGAACTTGAACTCGAAGATGACGTCGTTGGGACGGCCGTCACCGTCGTTGTCGATCCGGAACCGGTAGGTGACGTTCGGATCGAAGTTGTAGTAGTTCGGTCCGGAGCTCGGCTCCTCGCCCGGATTCGTGTCCATGATCAGGACGACGTTGCCCTCGTGCCCGGGCTCGTAGCTTCGGAACATGAAGAAGTCCGAGATGTCGGCCGGGGCGTCGAGGGAGATCAGCGGCGCCTCGCGGTGACTCGCGGCGAGTGCAGCTCCCGGCCCCGACCCGCGACCAAGCGCGAGCACGAGCGCACAGGAGGCGGCCACGAGCAACGCGGCGACCGCTACTTTCCTTCGCATCTTCTACTCCTCTCTTGGGGTGACTTGCGACGGTTGTTCGCGAGCCGCCACGCTTCGGTTCGATCGAACCGACGAGGGCCGGAGGCCGAAGTAGATTTGCGATGAGGCGGCCCACGCGATGAACCTGACCCACCTATCCGACGAGGCGCTCGTTGCGCTCCTCGAGCGCGGCGAGGAGGTCGCGCTCGCCGAGCTCTACGACCGCTACGGGCAGATCGCGTATTCGCTCGCCTTCCGCGTGCTGCGGAACGAGACCCTCGCCGAGGATGCCGTCCAGGAATCGTTCCTCACCGTGTGGAGGAACGCGGCGCGATTCATGCCCGAGCGCGCGAAGGCGAGCACGTGGCTGCTGACGATCGTCCACCGGCGGGCAGTCGACATCGTCCGCCGTGAGGAGCGCAGGCGCACCGAGCCGTTCGTGCCGGGCGTCGAAGCCGCCTCCGGGGAGGGGTCGGCCGCGGACGCCGCGTGGCTGCGCCTCCAGCGCGAGCGGGTGCAGGAAGCGCTGCGACACCTCCCGGACGAGCAGCGCGAGGCGCTCGAGCTCGCCTACTACGGCGGGTTCACGCAGTCGGAGCTGGCCGAGAGGCTCGGCCAGCCGCTGGGTACGATCAAGAGCAGGATGTTCGCCGGGCTCGCGCGGCTACGCGAGCTCCTGGGTGACGTCCGCATCGAGGAAGAACGATGGAGCCCGAGAGAATCCACGACCTGACGCCGGCCTACGCCCTCGACGCTCTCGACGCCCACGAAGCGGAGGAGTTCGAGGAGCACCTGCGCCATTGCGAACACTGCCGGACGGAGCTCGCCGAGCTCCGCGAGGTGACCACCTCCCTCGCCTACGGGGCTCCAGCTGCGGCCGCGCCGGAGACGCTCCGCGGCAGGATCCTGGAGCAGGCGCGGGCGGAGCGCTCGAACGTCATCCCCTTCCCGCAACGCCGGAGCCGGAC
>JACDER010000246.1 GCA_013816275.1 Actinomycetota bacterium
GGCCCGCGCGATCGAGGGCGTGCTCGACGTTCGCCTCTACCGGCGGCCCGGCCACGTGTTCGGTCCCCTTCGGCGCGGCTCGGATCGGGCAGGTGCCGTGATCGCGGTCGGAGACAGCGCGGAGGAGGCTTTCGAACGGGCCGAGCGCGCGGCCGAATGCATACGCTTCGACACGGCCGATGTCGAAGCTGTCGCCAGTTAAGCGAACGACGTTCCTCGGCTTCCAGCCGCCGGCCGTCGGCGACGAGGAGGTCGAGGCCGTCGCCGAGACTCTTCGCTCCGGGTGGCTCACCACCGGGCCGCGCGCGGAGGAGCTGGAGCAGCGCTTCGCCGCCTATCTCGAGGCCGATCACGTCGTCGCCGTCGGGTCGGGCACGGCAGCCATGCACCTGGTGCTCGTCGCGCTCGGAATTGGGCCTGGAGACGAGGTGATCACCAGCCCGATCACGTGGCCGGCGACCGCGAACGTAATCGTCCATGTCGGCGCGACGCCGGTCTTCGCCGATGTCCGCGACTCGGATCTGAACATCGACCCGGCATGCGTGGCCGAGCTCGTCACGGAGCGGACGAAGGCGATCCTTCCCGTCCACCTCGCCGGCCAGTCCTGCGATCTCGACCCGCTCTGGGTGCTCGGGCTGCCCGTCGTCGAGGACGCCGCGCACGCGGTCGAGAGCTCCTACAGGGGGCGGAAGATCGGCGGGCTCTCGGATGCCACCTGCTTCTCGCTCTACGCGACCAAGAACGTGACCGCGGGCGAGGGCGGCCTCGTCGCGACCAACCGGGCAGACCTCGCCGAGGGCGTCCGCGACCTCTGTCTGACGAGGAGAGGGGACGGATCCGTCTACGACGTCGGAGTCCCGGGATACAAGGCGAACCTCTCCGACGTGCTGGCTGCGATCGCTCTCGTCCAGCTCGAGAAAGTCGACCGGCATCGCGCGATCCGCGAGCGCCACGTCGCCGCCTACGATGCGGCCGTGGCGGAGCTCGACGGGATCGAGCCGCTCGCCCGTGACCCGCGCGACACGCACGCGTACCACCTGTACGTCGTCCGGATCGACCCCGAGCGGGCCGGCGCAACTCGCGACGAGTACCAGAGCGCGCTCGCCGGAGAGAACATCGGCACGAGCATCCACTTCCTTCCCGTCCATCGGCTCTCGTGGTACCGCGAACGCTTTCCCGGCCGGGCCCCGCTCCCCGTCGCCGAGCGGGCCGGTGCGGAAGTGCTCTCGCTCCCCCTCTCGCCCGCGCACTCGGATGCCGACATCCAGGACGCGATCGCCGCGCTCCAGGCCGTCCACGCGAGGTTCACGTGAAGCGCAAGACGGTCATCCGCATCGTTCTGACCCTCGCGGTCACCGGCCTGGCGCTCACGTACATCTTCTGGAAGATCGACGTCGGCAAGACGCTGCACATCCTCGCCAACGCCGATCTGGGCTACTTCGCGCTCTCGGTCGGGATCGCGCTCCTGACCGTCCCGCCCATGGCCTGGCGCTGGAAGCTGCTCCTGCGCGCCAAGGGGATCGAGGACAACCTCCCGTGGCTGACCAGGGCGTACTTCGTCTCGTATTCGGCCAGTCAGCTGCTCCCGACCTCGGTCGGCGGCGACGCTGTCCGCATCTACGAGACCGCGAAGCGCCACCCGGGGCACGGGGGGCCGGTCGCCGGTTCCGTCCTGCTCGAGCGGGCGCTCGGCGGAGCCGCGACCCTGATTCTCGCGGGGGTCGGGATCGCGCTCGCGTTCGGCCACTACGACATCGGGGTCTACCTCTGGGTCGAGCTCGGGTTCGTGATCGCGACCCTCCTCTTCGGGATCGTCCTCTTCTCGCGCAGCGTCCGGCCCCTGCTTCGCCGCTTCGTGCCGATCCTGAAGCGGTTGTGGGTCGAGCGGCACGTGCGCGCCGTCTACGAGGGGATGCACTCGTACCGGCACAACGTGCGCCTCCTGCTCTTCGTCACGTGCGTGACGCTCGTCCTGCAGGCGGCCCGCATCGTCTCCATCTGGGCCGGCGGCCAGGCGGTCGGCGTCCACCTCTCGATGCGCCCCTACTTCGCGCTCGGGCCGCTCCTCTTCCTCGTCATGCTCGTGCCCTTCACGCTCAACGGCGTCGCCGTACGCGAGTCGTTCTTCGTCAACTTCCTCGGTCGGCTGTCGATCGGTGCGGACGAAGCGTTCGCGGCCGGATTCGTCTTCTTCCTCGTCACGATCGCGCTCGCCCTTCCCGGGGTCGCGATCTGGGGAGTGGAGGCGCTTCGCCGCGCATCCGCTCAGGCGAAGGTCGGGCGGGAAGCCGAATTCCCGCGTTGAGCATCACCGCAATCGTCGTCACGTACAACGGGCTGCCGTGGATCGAGCCCTGCCTCGAGAGCCTCGAGGGCTACGAGACAATCGTGGTCGACCACGGCTCGACCGACGGGACGCTCGAGCTCGTCCGCGAGCGCTTTCCCCGGGTGACCGTGATCGAGCAGGAGAATCTCGGCTTCGGCGCCGGTTACAACAGCGGGATGCGGGCCGCGCCGGAGGCCCGCTACTACCTGCTGATCAACTCGGATGCATGGGTGCTCGACGGCGCGATCGAGCGCATGGTGAGCTTCGCCGACGACCACTCGCGCGGCGCCGTCGTCGGCCCGCGTCTCCTCAACCCCGACGGCTCGCTGCAGCGCTCGGTGCGCGGCTTCCCGACGCTGTGGCGGCTGGCGACGGAGTACCTCTTCCTGCGCAAGCTCGCGCCCCGCTCCACGGCCCTCAACGCCTTCTACGCCGGTGGATTCGAGCACGACTGTGTGCACGAGGCCGACTTCCTGATGGCCGCGTGCCTGCTCGTCCGGCGTGCGGCGACCGAGGAGGTTGGCCTCTTCGACGAGCGCTACTTCATGTTCAGCGAGGAGGTCGACTGGTGCTACCGCTTCCGGCAGGCGGGGTGGAGCGTCTTCTTCGTCCCGGAGGCCGAGGCCGTCCACGTCGGCGGCGCGACCTGGAAGAAGGAGTTCGACCCGATGTTCCGGGAGCAGGTTCGGGGACATCTCCGCTTCCTCGCGGAGCACAAGGG
>JACDER010000247.1 GCA_013816275.1 Actinomycetota bacterium
TCTTCAACCATCCGCCGAAGCCTCCGGAGACGAGCAGCGTCTGGTCGTAACGCCCGGGGAGCAGCACGATCGTGCCACCGGTCGCGCGGAGCTGAGCAACGGCGGCCTGGAAAGCCGGCTGGCTATGAACCGGGATCGCTGCCGCTGCGATTTGGCTCGACCAGACGAGGCTTGCGGCTATGGCCGTCGAGGCGGCTACGGTATGCCGGATGCGTAAGACGACGGTCTGTCTCCCTGCTGAGTTGAAGGCTTCACTCGTGGCCACTGCAGCTCTGCGCGGCTGCAGCCAGTCCCAGTTGGTTCGGGAAGGTGTGGCTCTTGTCCTCGCGCGCCTGGAGGTCAAGCGGGCCTCCTCTCCCGGCGGACAGCGCGGAACTTAGATTCCCACCAGCTCCCACAGCGCCACCTCTCCTGGGGCGTGGGCGTCGATCTTGACAGTGAGCTCAGCCACCCCAGTCACGATACACGGGAGCATTTCGGGCGCTCCTACGTACCATCAGCGCACGTGAAGCTCCTGCTCGTCTCGTTCTACTTCCCGCCTGCCGGCGGAGGCGGCGTCCAGCGGCCGCTCAAGTTCGCGACCCATCTCCCGGCGACGGGGATCGAGACGCACGTGCTCGCGCCGGACGATCCGAAGTGGATCCATACGGGTGACGAGCTGCTCGTCCCGACCAAGGCCTGGGTGCACCGCGCCCACTACCTCGGCCCCCGGGGCCGCAAGCCCGCCGAAGAGCTACACGGGCTCGAGGGGTTCGAGCGGATGGCGCGTCAGGCCAGCCTCCTCTCGCGCCGCTTCCTCGTTCCGGACGAGAATGCCGCGTGGGCGCTGACCGCCGTCCCGGCTGCGATCAGGCTGATCAAGCAGCATTCGATCGACGTCGTCCTGACGACGTCGCCGCCGCCCTCGGTCCATCTCGTCGGCGCAGCCGCGAAGGCCACCACGGGAGTCCACTGGGTCGCGGATCTTCGTGACTCCCTCGTCTCGCACGCGCACCGGCGCGCCGACAGCCCGGCGGCGCTCCTGAAGGAGAAGTCCCGCGCCGCCGTTGCGCGGCTCGTCGCCAGGCGCGCCGATGCGGTGGTCGCCGTCTCGGAGCCGATCGCGGAGGAGATGCGGGCGCTCGATCCGGCGGGACGCGTGGTCACGATCGCGAACGGCTGCGACTTCGAGGACTTCCAGGGGCTCGAGTACCGCCCCGGTGAGCGCTTCCGGATCACGCACACCGGAAGCTTCCTGGGCCAGCGCAGCCCCCGTCCCTTCCTGACCGCGCTCGCCGACTCCGGCCTGGACGTCGTCGCCCGCTTCGTCGGCGACTTCCGCGCCGCTGATCTCGAATGGGCCGAGCAGCTCGAGCTCGGCGACCGCCTCGAGCTCCACCCCTACACGAGTCACAGGGAATCGCTCGAGCTGCAACGCGACTCCGAAGCGCTCCTCCTGCTCATTCCCGACGCCGAGGGGCGAGGCCGCGCCGTTCTCTCGGGGAAGGTGTTCGAGTACCTCGCGGCCGAGCGGCCGATCCTGGCCGCCGTTCCGCCTGACGGCGAGGCCGCCCGCCTCCTGCGCGAGACCGGCGCCGGAATCGTCGTGCCCTCGGAGGACGTGGACGGCATACGCGCCGCTCTCGAGGGCCTGGTCGCGCGCTGGAAGGCCGGCCGCCTGAACGGGACGGTGCTCTCCTCGGATCAGCGCGAGCGTCTCTCCCGTCGCGCGCGGGCGGACGAGCTGGCCGACCTCTTGCGCGAACTCGAATGAGACGCCTGACCGATTTCCTCTTCTTCGCGACGCTCTTCTGCGTCACCTTCGAGAAGATCCGCTGGGAGATCGGCGGGTCGGTGAACCTGGCGGACATCCTCACGATCCTGTTCCTGCTCGCGTTCCTCGTCGAGCGGCTCATGACCGCGGACCGGCGGCTCACGCGCACCGCCCTCGTCGTGATCGTGTTTCTCGGGGCCCTCCTGCTCGTCTACCTGATCGGCTTCTACAACCTGCAGACGCACGAGGCCCTCAGCCAGTGGGGGAAGGGCCTGGTCAAGTACCTGATCCACTTCCTCTTCCTCGTCGCGGGCATCGCATACGTCGCGCGCCGCTCGGAGCGGTTCTTCTGGAGGTCGCTCGCGTGGTTCACGGCCGGGCTCGCCGCCAACTCGGTCTACGGGATCCTCCAGCTCCTCGACGCGCGGCGCGGCGGCAACCTCGACCAGACGCTGCTCAGCCCCCTGACCGGCGGCGCGAGCTCGATCAACGTCTACGGCGCCGCCGCGGGGGAGAGCGTCTACCGGCCGAACGCGCTGACCGGCGACCCCAACCACCTCGCCGTCATGCTGGTGGTGCCGCTCCTCGTCCTCACGCCCATCTACCTGCGGATGGAGCAGACGCGGCGGCGGATCTGGCTGGGAATCCTGATCGCGTTCCTGCTCGTCGTCGAGCTCGCCACCCTCTCGCGCAGCGGGATCCTGGGGCTGATCGTGGGCATCCTCGTCCTCGCGTTCCCGTACAGGAGCAAGCTGCTCTCGCGAGCGATGCTGCTCCCCCTGGCCGGCGTGGGTGCCGTGATCCTGTACGAGTTCGTTCGCCGGCCGCAGTTCTTCGAGACCGTGTTCCGCTCGCGGACGCAGACGGGGGGCGGGTCGACGAGCGCGCACTTTCTCGTCTACGACTTCGTCCCGCAGATCCTCCACTCGCACCCGCTCTTCGGACTCGGCCTGAACAACTTTTCGGTCTACTACGCGTTCGTGACCGGGAAGGACAACTGGGGCCCGCACTCGTTCTTCGTCGCGATGATCGTGGAGACGGGCGTCGTCGGGACGCTCGCCTTCCTGGCCTTCCTCGGCTACATCTTCTGGCGCCTGCGGGTCGCGATCAGGATCGGGAAAGCGCTGGCCCTCGCCGGCGACTGGGTGGCCCGCCGCGTGCGTCCGCTCTCGTGGGGCCTCACCGCCGCGCTCGCCGGGACGATGGCGTCCAACTTCTTCTACCTGACGATGCAGTTCTATTACTTCTACGCCTTCATCATGCTCGCGCTGGCCGTGCCGATCGTCTTCGGC
>JACDER010000248.1 GCA_013816275.1 Actinomycetota bacterium
AGGACGAGCTTCTGAAGCTCTTCGACGTCAGGGAGGGCGATGTCGACTGTCAGCATGCGTTGCGCTCGAACCGGGGTGCCGCTTGAAGAGCCGGAATCTTATACAGGAGTCTCCAAAAAGAAAAGATCGATTTTTTGAGTTTTTCTACCGGAGAATGCCCACGTCGCCCACCGGCTCTCCGCGGCTGTTGTGGAGAACTACCTCGCCGAACGTGCCAAGCTCGAGCCCGAGGTCGGCCAGGAAGGAGGCCGCGGCCGGGCGGATTGCCCGGTACCCGCCGTCCTCGGCCTTGAGTGCGACGCCGAGACCGCCGGGCCCGGCGGCGCAGAGCAGCCCTTCGGCTCCTCCCTTGGCGACGAAGCCGTCCAGGGTCCGCATGAGCTCGGTGTCGGGCGCGCCGGCGCCTGCGATCAGCTCAGGGCGCGCGCGCATCGCGGCGGCGATCCGGCTTCCGTCCTCGCTCGCTTCGAGTTGCGAGAACATTGCTGCCATGCGCTCGAGCGGCAGGGCCCAGGTGACGACGCCGCAGCCGTCGGTTGCTGTTCGCAGGCCCTCCTCGTCCACGCCGGCTGCCTCGGCGACGTGCGCCTGGTTTGCGCGCTGCATGCGGTGGCCGGACAGCCGGTAGCCCTCGGTGCGCCACCCGCGCGCGGTGCACGTGGCCAGCATTCCCGCGTGCTTGCCCGAGCAGTTGTGGTAGATCCGTCCGGACGGGCGGCCCTCCTGGGAGCCGCACTCGAGGTCGTCCTCCTTCGCGCCGGCCTTCGCGAGCAGCGCCCGGACGGCCTCGATCTGCGCCGGCTCGGCGCGGTGCGAGGCCGAGGCGATCGCAACGTCCCGGTCGTCGAGATCGTCCCGGGCGCTCACGAGCTCGAGCGCCTGGAACGGCTTCGCCGAGGAGCGGAGGAACGACACGAACGAAGGGTCGCCTGCGGCCGCGACGACCTTGCCGTCCTGCACCGCAACCGCATGAACGCGGTGAACCGCCTCCACTACTCCCCCCCGGCGCACGGCTACGCTGATCGAGTCCACTCCTGAATCAATGCCAGAAATCCCCGAAATGGAGGCGTGGCGACGGGCGCTCGACGAGCCCGTCAGGGTCTTTCCCATCGTGCGCGCCGGTCCGGCGCACGTTGCGACGCTGAAGACGATCGATCCCCCGTTGCGCGTGCTCGAGGGGCGGCGGTTCGCCGGCGTGGAGCGGCGCGCGAAGCGGCTTCTCTTTCCGACGGAGGACGGCGAGCTCGTGCTGCTCGTGCACCTGATGACCAGGGGGCGCCTCCGCCTCCTTCGGCCCGGCGAGGCGGGGCCTAAGTCCCCGGCGTTCCGGCTCGCGTTCCAGGACGGATCGCGGCTCGTCCTGACCGAAGCCGGCTCGAAGAAGCGTGCGGGCGTCTGGCTCTTGACTCCGGAGCAGGCAGACGAGGAGCTCGCTCATCTCGGCCCGGACGGGCTCGATCTGGACGCGGCGACGCTCGGCGAGATCGTCCGCGGCAACTCGAGGCGCCTGCACTCACTCCTTCGCGACCAGCGCGCAATCGCCGGGATCGGGCGCGCGTGGGCGAACGAGATCCTGCACGCGGCGAAGCTCTCGCCGTACGCGCTGACCACCGAGCTGTCCGACGAGGAGGTCGAGCGGCTCGCAGACGCGATCCAGTCGGAGCTGGGCCGGGGGCTCGAGCTCCGCGAGCGCGGCGCGAACGACAAGCGGACGTACCGCGTCCACGGCCACCTCGGCGAGCCCTGCTACATCTGCGGGGCCCCGCTCGCCCGCGTGGACTTCGAGGAGCACACGATCTATTACTGCCCCGACTGCCAGACGGGCGGGCGCGTGCTCAAGGACCGGCGGCTGTCCCGGCTGTTGAAGTAGGCCGGGACCCGGCACACCACACCGCAGCGATCACGGCCCAGACCGGAGCGGCGTAGAGCCAGACCTCCGCCCTGACGGGGTCGAAGTTGTCGCCGGCGAATCCGAGGCCTCCACGGGAACCGGCCTGAGGGCAAATCCGCATTCGGGGCACGATTCGGAGTCCTCGGGGAGCTCCGCTCTGCACTTCGGGCAGCGCACGTCAGCCGCTGAATCGCACGAGTAGCTCCTGCGCTTCGATCCGAACGGACCCGCCGAGCGCTTCGATGTGGATGCACGCGGCCACGGCACCGAAGTCGCGTAGCTCGTCGCCGAGGAGGATGGGAGCCGAGTCCTCGCTGATGGGGCGGATGGTCACGTCGGCGCCGCGCACCGCGCATTCGAGGCTTTCGGAGTCTCCATGGCGGATCGCGCAGGTGCAGAGCGCGGCGATCGACTGCTCGGTCGGAACCGGATCGATCGAGACGGGCGCTCCTTTCCCGTCGACCGAGACGTCTCCGGCATCGACGAGCGCGGCGGCGGCCTGGACGAGGTCGAGCGAGTCCACCGTCTGTCGCGCGGGCTCGTACGAGCCGCGCTCGATGCGCGAGACGAGGGCGAGGCGCTCGAGCAGTTCTGCGATCTGCGCCGACCCCTCGACGATCAGGCCGACGTACCGGCTCGTCCGTGCCTGGAGCGGCTCCAGCCGCTCGATGGTGCGGGCGAAGCCGTGCACGGTCGCAAGCGGCGTACGCAAATCGTGGCACGCCAGCGAAACGAGTTGCGCGAAGGAGCGATCGGTCGCCACGCCGGTAGCGGAGAATAGTCTTCTTTCCATGGCTGACCTTCACCGCGTGCTCGACCAGGACCTCCAGGCTTCGGCCTCCGAGGTCCGGATCGGCCTGTCGCGGGCCGGTGTCACCGGTGTGCACAAGGCGATCCGGCTCAGGTACGGGACGGCCGAGAAGCTCGTGTCCGCGGCGATCGACTGCACGGTCGACCTCGACCCGGGCCAGAAGGGCGTCCACATGTCCCGCTTCCCCGAGCTCTTCGAGGAGGCCATCGACGAGGTCGTGATCGAGGAGGCGTTCCTGGTCGAGGAGCTAGCCGACCACATCGCCCGCCACATTCTCGAGCGCCAGCACTCGTTGCGCGCCGAGGTCCGGATCGTCGCCTCCTACCCCGTGGAG
>JACDER010000249.1 GCA_013816275.1 Actinomycetota bacterium
GGCCTGAGACGACGCTCGGTGCCGAGCAGGCGAACAACCCGTTCCTTGCGGAACTGCGCACCGCATGATCAAGGCACCCCGCGGAACCCATGACATCCTGCCCGCCGAGCAGCCGACTTGGGAGCTGCTCACGCGGACGGCGGAGGAGCTGTGCGCGCTGTACGGCTACCGGCGGCTGATCACGCCCGGGTTCGAGGAGACCGCGCTCTTCGAACGCACCTCGGGCCAGGGCTCCGACATCGTCCGCAAGGAGATGTACACGTTTTCCGATCGGAGCGGCCGGTCGCTCACGCTGCGCGCCGAGGGCACGGCGCCCACCGCGCGCGCCTACATCGAGCACGGCCTCGCGCGCGAGCCCCAGCCCGTGAAGATGTACATGCTGGCGCCCATGTACCGCTACGACCGTCCGCAGAAGGGCCGGTACCGGGAGCACTGGCAGTGGAACGTCGAGGCGATCGGATCGAACGATCCCGCCGTCGACGCCGAGGTGATCCAGCTTTACGACCACTTCCTCCGCCGCCTCGGCGTCCGGCAATACTCGCTGGAGCTGAACTCGATCGGCGACCGGCAGTGTCGGCCGGCCTACATCGAGCGCCTGGAGGCCTGGCTGGACGAACACGACGACGTCCTCGACGAGGATGCGCGCGGGAAGCGCGAGACGAGCCCGCTGCGCGTCTTCGATACGAAGAACCCCGATCTGCAGGCCGCGCTCGAGCGGGCGCCGAAGATCGGCGAGTGGCTCTGCGAGGATTGCCGTGAGCACTTCGCCGCCGTGCGCGCATTTCTAAACGCGTGCGGTGTCTCCTACGAGCTCGTTCCAACGCTCGTGCGGGGGCTCGACTACTACACGCGCACGACGTTCGAGTTCAAGGGCGAAGCGCTCGGCGCGAAGAGCCAGATCCTAGGCGGAGGACGCTACGACTACCTCGTCGAGGAGCTCGGAGGCCCGCCGACGCCCGGCATCGGTTTCGGGGCGGGGATCGAGCGGCTGGTCATCCAGCTCGAGGAGGAGCAGGTTGCGGCAACGGGAGAGCAGCCACGGATCGACGTCTTCTTCGCGTTCGAGGACGGCGCTCCGCGGGAGCGGATCGCCGCGCTGATCGCGGAGCTCCGCAGCCGCGGGACGTCGGCCGACACCGACTACGCGGGCCGCTCGCTCAAAGGCCAGCTCACGCAGGCGGGGCGCCTCGGAGCAGCGACGACGGTAATCGTCCGCGAGGGTGACGCGCTCCTTCGCCGCACCGGCGCAGAGGACGAGGTCGTCCCCCTCGACGCGCTGGAGGCTGCGCTCTAGATGGCCTGGCGCGACCTGATGTGCGGCGAGCCGCGGGCCGACCGGGTCGGCGAGCGCCTGACGCTGGCCGGGTGGGCTGCGCGCCGCAGGGACCACGGCGGCCTCGTCTTCATCGACCTGCGCGACCACACCGGCATGTGCCAGCTCGTCATCAACCCGGAGCGAGCGCCCGAGGCGGCGAAGGTGGCTCACGAGGTGCGCAACGAGTTCGTCCTCAGGGCCGAGGGGGAGCTCGTCCGCCGGGCACCCGACGCGGTCAATCCTGCACTTCCGACCGGCGAGGTCGAGCTCCAGGTCGACTCGCTCGAGATCATCTCCCGCAGCGAGCCCCTGCCCTTCCAGCTGGACGAGGAAAACGTGGACGAGCTGATGCGGCTTCGCTACCGCTACCTCGACCTTCGGCGCGAGCGCATGCAGCGCAACCTGCGCCTGGGGGGAACGGTCATCTCGGCGATTCGCCGCTACATGGAGTCGATGGATTTCCTCGACGTCTGGACGCCGCTCTTGACGAAGGCAACTCCGGAAGGAGCACGCGACTTCGTCGTCCCGGTCCGCCTCCAGCCGGGGCGGTTCTTCGCGCTTCCGCAGTCGCCGCAGCTCTTCAAGCAGATCCTGATGGTGGCCGGCTTCGACCGCTACTACCAGATCGCGACGTGCCTGCGGGACGAGGATCTCCGTGCCGACCGCCAGTTCGAGCACCGGCAGCTCGACGTCGAGCTGGCGTTTCCGACCCGCGAGGACGTCTGGGACGTGATCGAGGGCGCGGTCTGCGCCTCGTTCGAGGCGCTCGGCCGCGAGGCGCCGCAGCGTCCATTCCGGCGCATGACCTGGCAGGAGGCGTCCGACCGGTACGGGTCCGACAAGCCGGACTTGCGCTTCGAACTGGAGATCGAAGACGCAACCGAGATCACGCGGAGCTCGGAGTTCGGCGTCTTCGCGAATGCGCCCGCCGTCCGTTTCATCAGGGTTCCGCAGGAGCTCTCGCGCTCGGACCTCGACCGGCTCGAGGCGTTCGCCAAGGAGTGGGGCGCGAAAGGACTTGCCTATCTCGTCTTCGACGAGGAAGGCGAGGTGCGGTCGCCGATCGCGAAGTTCCTGTCGGAAGACGAGCTCGCCTCCTTCCGCGGCGACCCCGCGTCGACGGTCCTGTTCGGCGCCGACGACCCTGCCCGCGTCGCCCGCGTCCTCGGCGCTCTTCGACTCCACCTCGGCCGCGAGCTCGAGCTGGTCGACGAGTCGAGGGACGAATTCCTCTGGGTGACCGACTTCCCGCTGTTCGAGTGGGTCGCGGAGGAGGGTCGCTGGAACTCGGAGCACCATCCGTTCACCGGCGTGCGGCCCGGCGACGAGGACCTGCTCGAGAACGATCCCGGCTCGGTCGTGAGCCAGTCCTACGACCTGGTCTGGAACGGGTGGGAGCTCGGTTCCGGCTCGATCAGAATCCACCGGCAGGACGTGCAGGAACGCGTCTTCCGGGTGCTCGGAATCTCGGAGGAGGAAGCGCAGCAGCGATTCGGCTTCCTGCTCGAGGTGATGCGCATGGGCGCCCCTCCGCACGGCGGGTTCGGATTCGGCGTCGACCGGTTCTTGGCGCTCCTCGCCGGGGAGCCGAACATCCGCGAAGTGATCGCGTTTCCGAAGGCCGCCAGCGGCTCCGAGCCGATGACCGGAGCCCCGACGCCGCTGCCGGAGGCGCAGCTGGCCGAACTCGGTATTCGCTTGGCCGAAGGAAACGTCATAC
>JACDER010000250.1 GCA_013816275.1 Actinomycetota bacterium
GCGTCGCCCAGCCCTCGCCTGTGGAGCCGGCCGGCGCTGCCTGTGGTTCCGGCTCGGGTGCCGCCGGTGGCGAGACCTGTTCGGTCACGGAAGCGCCCGGGGCCGGCTCCGAGCTCGAGTTCGGCTTGTTGGCGTCGCCGGCGTCTCCCGAGGGCGTCGGTTGGGCCGCCGCGGGCGAGGCCGACTGGACCTCGGGCTCCGCCGCGGGCTCCGTTACCGCCGCGGGCTCCGATTCCGGCTGTTGTACGGCCTCCGGTGCGGACCCAGGCTGAGGCACCGCCGCCGGCACGGGTTCAGGCTGCGACATGGGCTCAGGTTGGGGCTCCGGTTGGGACTCCGGTTGGGACTCCGGCCCGGGCTCGGGCTGGAGGAGCGCCGGATCGCCCGCCGTATCGGTGCTCGCCGGCGCGGGTTCGGGCACAGCCGGCGGGACGGTCTCGGAAGCGGCCGGAGAGGCGACACCGAAGTCCGGCGGAGACGGTTCCGCCAAAGCGCCGGCCGGCTCCGGTGCCGGCTCAATCACCGGCTGCTCGCTCACAGTGCCCACGCTCTGGCTCGACTCCGCGCTCTGGCTCGACTCCGCGCTCTGGCTCGACTCCGCGCTCTGGCTCGACTGCGCGCTCTGGCCCACCTCGGCGGTCATGTTCTTGGGAGGCGGGTCAGAAGGAGCCGGCCCGGGCTCCGGCTGGAGCAGCGTCGGACCAGCGGTGGTGAGGGCCGCAGGCGCCACCGGCGCGGAGGGCACGGGCGCGGGCTCCGGGGCGAGTGTCTGAGGAACAACCGGTGGTGCGGTCACCCGTGGCGGCAGGAACCGGAGCGGGTCGAGATAGCCCTGGGCCTCGGCCGTCACGCGGATCCCGAGATGCACGTACGGCTCGGCGACCTCGGGCGTTCCGCTCGGTCCGATCGCTCCCACGACCGAGCCCTCCTCGACCACCGCATTGCGGGTGACTCCGAACGATCCCAGGTGCACGAGCGTGACGGAGAGCCCGTCCCGTGTCTGAATCGTGACGGATTTGCCACTCGTCGGTACCGAGCCCGCAAAGGAGACGGTGCCCCCGGCCGGAGCGAGCACCGGTACACCCGCCTCGCCGGCGATGTCGATCCCCCGGTGCTGACCGGCCGCATACGCGTGCGCGGGATCGAAGACGAATGGCTGTAGCACAGCGCCGCCGGAGGGCCACGTCCAGGCCCCTGCCACCGGCGCACAGGCGAGAGCGACCGTCACAACAGCTGCTCTCAACACGAGTCGACGCATCTTGCTTCACCTTCCTTGTTGTCTTGTTGGTAAACGAGCAGACCAAGCTAACAGGAGGGTCGGATGTTGTCAATCGAGGCTACAGAGAGCTGCGGTAGAGCGTGTTCCGAGGGAGACCGGTGAGCCGCGCCACGAGATCCGCGGCCGCACGCCTGCCGACTCCGGCGGCGACGAGCTCGGCCACCGCGGAGACCCCTTCCTGCTCTCCCGACGGATCGACCTCGCCCGGCGCGGGGCCGAGCACGACCGTGATCTCGCCCTTGGGCGGTTCGACGAATCGCTCGGCCACGTCGGCGGCCTTCCCCCGGACGATCTCCTCGAAGCGCTTCGTCAGCTCCCGGCAGACCGCGACCCGGCGCTCGGGCATCACCCGCGACAGAGCGGCGAGGCTTCGCCCGATGCGCTGCGGCGATTCGAACGCGACCGCCGCGTGCGGCCACCGCGCAAGCTCCTCCCAGAGAGCCGCCAGCGCGCGCTCGCCACGCGGGAGGTACCCGAGGAACTGGTACCGCTCCGCCCCGAGGCCGCTCGCAACGAGCGCCGTCTCCACCGCGGACGGGCCGGGCAGGACCGTCACGGGCAGACCGTGGTCGAGCGCCGCGGCGATCAGCCGTGCCCCCGGGTCGTTCAGGCCCGGAAGCCCCGCGTCGCTCACGAGCGCGATCCGTTCGCCGGCCTCCAGGCGCGGGAGGATCTGCGCCGTCCGCGCGGCCTCGTTGTGCCGGTGATAGCTCGTGAGGCGGGCGGAGATTTCGTGACGGTCGAGCAGGATCCGCGTCCGCCGTGTGTCCTCGCAGAGGACGACGTCGGCCTCCCGCAGCTCGCCGAGCACGCGCAGCGTGACGTCGTCGAGGTTTCCGATCGGCGTCGCGCAGATGGCCAGCGGCATCAGGTGGCCCAGCCCTCGATGATCTCACTCATCCGTTGCGGCCGACCGGGATCAAGCAGCGCGAGCTCCTCGGCCCAGTCCGCGTTGGGATGGCCGGTCGCGCGGATTCGAGCGATCGCTTCCTCCACGTCGTACTCCGTCCGGTGGAAGACCGGCTCGGGCGTGAGCTCGACCCAGTAGGCACCGGGCTCGGCCTCGTAGGGGAAACCCACGCTCCCCGCGTTCAGCACTCGCACCGCGTCCACCAACCGGTCGAACTGGACGTGGGTATGCCCGCACACGACCACGCTCTCGTCGACGTCACGCAAGAGTCTCCGCAGCCGCTCGTCGGATGTGACCCGCGTGATGGGCTCGGTATCGCTCCCGGGCGCGCCGTGGCAGAACCGCACACCCTCGACCACAACGTCGAGAGGCAGCTCGCGCAGGAAGCGGACGTTCGCCTCGCCCAGCCGCTCCGCGACCCATAGCCGGGCGCTGCGGTGCGCCTCCAAAATCTCATCGAGGTCGAGGACGCGATCGGCGTTTCCTCGCACGAAGCGCACGGGAACCGGAAGCGAGCGCAGCAGTTCGAGCGTCTCGAGCGGAAACGGCCCGGAGGCGACGTCTCCGCCAACCACGACCACGTCCGCCTCGAGCTGGGGGATGACGGCCTCGAGCGCCGGGAGATTCCCATGGATGTCGTAGAGCGCCGCGACCTTCACAGCTCCACTCCCATCACGGGCGTTATCCGCCCCCACTCGCTCGGTGGGCTGTCGCGGAGATACCGGCCGCCCATCCGCTCGTAGAAGCCGACGGCGTTCGGGTCGGCCTCCCACTCGAGGTGCGCGGCTCCGCGCGCGGCCGCCCGCTCGCCCACGAAGCGGAAGAGCCGTGAG
>JACDER010000040.1 GCA_013816275.1 Actinomycetota bacterium
GGTGGCCCATCCGCGGTGCGGGCGGGACCTACTGGTCCGGAGCGTCGCGCATCTCGTCGATCGCCGCACGAGCGCGCCCGTGCACGTCCTGCCGGCGCTCGTCGATTCCCGGCTCGGCGCGGTCGACGGGGATCTCCGCCGACTCGAACTCGTCCCGCTCCTCCACGATCGAGCGCGACTCGTCCAGCTTGCGGCGCAACTCGAGGGCCGGATCCGGCTCGGGGACACGGCTCTTGCGCCGTAGGGCGCGGTAGACGGCACCGCCGGCCACGACGATCCCGCCCGTGATCCAGAGTCTCCGGCGTCGCATGAGCCCGATGCTACACTGGCTCGACTTCCTGCCCTGCCCGAGCGCCGTGCCACCCGAGCGGCGACGACCCGGTGGGGCCGACCAGACCGAAGGGAGCTGATCGGGCACGTGACCGAGTACGAAATTTTGCTGCTGCTCGACCCGGACCTCACCGAGGACCGTCAGACCGAGATCGTCACCCGCATCCGCGAGACGGTCGAGCGCGGCGGCACGTGGGACCGGCACGACGTCTGGGGCCGGCGCAAGCTGGCCTACGAGATCGACCACAAGCCCGAGGGCTTCTACCACCTGCTGCTGTTCTCTACCGAGCCCGAGACGCTCGACGAGATCACGCGGGTGCTCCGGATCACGGATGGCGTCCTGAGGCACCTGGCGGTGCGCAGGCTCAAGAGCGCCGCGCCGGCCCAGCCGGAGGCGGCCCAGCCGGCGGCGCAGCCGGAGCCGGTTCAGGAGCAGCCGGTTCGGGCCGAACCGGTTCAGGAGGAGCAAGCGGAGCCGGCCGAAGCCGTCCACGAGGCGGGCTAGCATGATCGAACACACGTTCTAGGAAGGGAGCACCAATGGCAGCCAACATCAACCGTGTCGTCCTCGTCGGCAACCTGACGCGCGATCCCGAGCTCCGCCACACGCCGAGCGGGACCGCAGTCTGCAGTCTTCGCCTGGCCGTCAACACGCGGCGAAAAGATGCCGCGACGGGCGAGTGGGGCGAGAAGCCGAACTACTTCGACGTCACCGTGTGGGGCAACCAGGGCGAGAACTGCGCCCAGTACCTCGCGAAGGGACGGCCCGTCGCGGTCGACGGCCGGCTCGAGTGGCGTGAGTGGGACGCCCAGGACGGCACCAAGCGCCAGGCGGTCGAGATCATCGCCGACTCCGTCCAGTTCCTGGGCGGGCGCGGAGAGACGGATTCCGAGCCGCAGTTCGTGCCGGCCGGGGCCGCGAGCGACAAGAGCGACTTCGGAAGCGGTTCGCCCGCCGACGACGACATCCCGTTCTGATGGCGGAGAAGCGAGACCGGCAGCAGCAGCAGCGGGGCAGGCGGAACCAGCCGTCGACGTTCGCCGGCAGGCGCCGCAACTGCTTCTTCTGCCGTGAGGGCGTCGAGGAAGTCGACTACAAGAACTACAACCAGCTTCGCCGCTACCTGTCCGAGAAGGGCAAGATCCGCTCGCGGCGGACGACGGGCGCGTGCCGGCGGCACCAGCGACAGGTCGCGGTGGCGGTCAAGCGCGCGCGCGAGATGGCTCTTCTGCCCTACGTCTCCGGATAGGAGCTGACCGCGTGGACGTGATCCTGCTCCAGGATGTCGAGAAGGTCGGCCTCAAGGGCGACGTGGTCAACGTCGCCCGCGGGTACGCGCGGAACTACCTGCTGCCGCGGCGCCTCGCCGAGCTCGCCACACCGGGCCGGCTGGCCGAGCTCCAGCGCCACCAGGAGCTCAGGGCACGGCACGAGGCCCAGACGGTCGAGCAGGCGCAGGACACCGCGAGTGCGCTCGAGGGGGCGGAGCTCCGCTTCGACAAGAAGGCGGGGCCGACCGGCTCGTTGTTCGGATCGGTGACCGCGACCGACGTCGCCGAGGAGCTCTGGCGCTCGAGCCGGATCAGGGTCGACCGCCGCAAGATCGACCTCCACGATCCGATCAAGCGGATCGGGAGGTACGACGTGCCGGTCGAGCTCTTCACGGACGTCTCGGTCGACGTTCGCGTGCTCGTCCTGCCCGAGGGCGGGGAGCTCCCGCCCGAAGAGGAACCGCCGGTGGAGGAGGCGACTCCCGAAGCGGAGCAGGCATCTGCCGAAGACGAGACGCTCCCGGCCGCAGAGGTCGAGCCCGCGGTAGAGCTCGAAGCAGAGCCCGCGGTAGAGCTCGAAGAGCCCGCGGCGGAGCCCGAAGCCGAGCCTGTGCGCGAGCGCGCGCCCGCCGAGTAGCTCTCTCCACAGCGCTCTCCACAGCCCTGTGGAGAGTTGACACGAACTTCTCGCAGTTTGCAGAGGCCTCGCCGCGGCGGCCTGGGGAAAGACATCCGCCCTCCTGTGGATAATGAGACGAACATGCGTTTCCTTTCCCCTGCAAGTGGCCCTGCTTTGCGCTGGACTGAGACGAGCTTGCACGCGATCGCGCAATGGAGTTGAGTGGCAGCATGGCGCAGCTCGTCCCCGTTTCCGACGCCGCACCCGTCCCGCCGCAAAATCTCGACGCCGAGGAGTCGGTGCTGGGCGCGATGATGCTGTCGCCGGGCGCGATCGGCGCCGTGAGCGAGATCCTGGGCGCCGGCGACTTCTACCGGGAGAGCCACGCGAAGATCTACCGCGCGGCCCTCGACCTGTACGCGCAGAGCGAGCCCGTCGACGCAATCACCCTGGTCGATGCGCTGGAGGAGCGCAGCCAGCTGGAGGAAGTCGGCGGACGGAGCCGGATCCAGGAGCTCGCCTCGCTCGTTCCGGCGACGGCGAACGCGGCGCACTACGCCCGGATCGTCCACGAGACCGCCACGCTGCGCGGACTGATCCGGGCCGGTGGGCAGATCGCCCTGCTCGGCTGGGACCGCCCCGGCGAGACGACCGATCTCGTCGACCGCGCCGAGCAGATCATCTTCGACCTTTCGCAGCAGCGGGTCTCGAGCGAGTTCAGCCACATCGAGGGCCTCCTGAAGGAGAGCTTCGAGCGGATCACCAAGCTGTACGAGGCGGGCGAGGACGTCACCGGTGTGCCCTCCGGCTTCCGCGACCTCGACCGGATGACGTCCGGGTTCCAGCCCGGGAACCTGATCATCGTCGCCGCGCGGCCGAGCATGGGGAAGACCGCCTTCGGCCTCGGAATCGCCACCAACCTCGCCGTCCGGCACGGGCGCCCGGTCGCGCTGTTCACCCTGGAGATGTCGAAGGCCGAGGTGACGCAGCGGCTGATGTGCAGCGAAGCCAAGGTCGAGTCGAACCGGCTCCGCACGGGGAAGCTGGCACCGGACGACTGGCCACGGCTGACGACCGCCTGCGACGCGCTGATGAAGGCGCCGATCTACGTCGACGACTCGGGCTCGATCACGATGATGGAGATCCGCTCGAAGGCGAGGCGGCTGAAGTCGAAGGAGCCCGATCTCGGGCTCATCGTCGTCGACTACATGCAGCTGATGACCTCGGGGTCGTCGGCCGAGAACCGCGTTCAGGAGGTCTCCCAGATCTCGCGCTCGCTCAAGGTCCTGGCGCGCGACCTCGACGTCCCGGTGCTCGCGATGTCCCAGCTCTCGCGCGCCGTCGAGCAGCGGCACGACAAGCGCCCGATCCTGTCGGATCTCAGGGAATCGGGGTCGATCGAGCAAGACGCGGACCTCGTCATGTTCATCTACCGCGACGAGTACTACAACGACGAGTCCGACCAGCAGGGCCTCGCTGAGATCCACCTGGCCAAGCACCGGAACGGGCCTACCGACTCGATCAAGCTCTCGTTCCTCCGCCGCTACACCAAGTTCACCGACCTGGCGCCGATGTCATGAGCGAGCGGCAGGTGATCTGGGTCAGAGCCGGCGTGACCACCTTCACCTGCCTGTGCGAGGAATGCCTGGCCGAGCCGGAGCCCAAGGTCGAGACGCTCGCCTACCGGGCGGCCAAGGTGGCGGGCCGCCTGCGAGCCGAGGCGGACGTCGGCTTCACGCGCTGCCACCGTGGCCACCCGATCTCGATCCGCCGAGTCGGCCGAACGGCCGCGTAGCGACCACTCCGTCAGGCACACTCCACCAGTGCCAGCCACCGTGATCGTCGGTGCGCAGTGGGGCGACGAGGGGAAGGGGAAGATCGTCGACCTGCTCGCGCAGCACTCCGACCTCGTCTGCCGCTACAACGGCGGCCCCAACGCAGGCCACACGATCGTGGTGGGCGGCGAGACGTACAAGCTCAAGCACATCCCCTCGGGGATCCTCGGCGGCAAGGAGTGCGTGATCGGAGCCGGCTGCGTCGTCGACCCGCAGGTACTGATCGAGGAGCTCGACGACCTGGAGGGACGCAAAGTCTCGACGGAGCTCATCCGGCTCTCTGGCAACGCGCACCTCGTGATGCCGTGGCATCCAGCGATCGACCGCGCCAGCGAGCGGCGGCTCGGCAAGCTCCAGATCGGCACGACGCGGCGCGGCATCGGCCCGACGTACGCCGACAAGGCGTATCGGCTCGGGATCCGTGTTCAGGACCTGCTCGACTCGAAGATCCTGCGCCAGAAGATCGAGGTCGCGCTCGCGGAGAAAAACGTCTGGCTCGAGCGCGTCTACGGGGAGGAGCCGATCGAGCTCGAAGGACTCGTGGAACGCTACGAGGGCTACGCAGAGCGGTTGCGGCCGATGATCGTGGACACGTCCCTGCTCGTCGACCGCGCGCTCCGGGACGGGAAGCGCGTGCTCTTCGACGGCGCCCACGGAACGCTTCTCGACCTCGACCACGGGACCTATCCCTTCGTCACGTCCTCCCCCACGCTGGCCGGCGGCGCGTCCGCCGGGATCGGCATCGGGCCGACTCGGATCGACTGCGTCATCGGCGTGGCCAAGGCTTACGTCACACGGGTCGGAGAGGGGCCATTCCCGAGCGAGATCGAGGGCCCCGAGCACGATCGCCTCCAGGAGCTCGGCGGCGAGTTCGGGACGGTCACCGGTAGACAGCGCCGCTGCGGCTGGCTCGACCTGGTGGGACTCCGCTACGCCGTTCGTCTCAACGGGATGACGTCTCTCGCGCTCACGAAGCTCGACGTCCTCTCCGCGTTCTCGGAGCTTCCCGTGTGCGTCCGCTACCTCCTGCCCGACGGGACCGAGACGGAGGAGTTCCCGGCTCACCAGAGCGACTTCCACCACTGCAGGCCCGTGTACGAGACGCTCCGGGGCTGGGAGGAGCCGCTCGACGGGATCGAGGACCTCTCCGACCTCCCGGAGCGGGCGCGCGCCTACGTCGACTTCGTCGAGCGCCAGCTCGGCGTGGAGGTCTCGCTCATCGGCACCGGAGCGGAGCGGACGCGGGTGCTGTCCGCGCGCGGCGTCGCAGCCGTCGCGAGCGCGTAGGAGGGCTTGGCGAAACCCAGTCTGTGCGTCGGGCCGCGCCGCTCGCCCCGACGACGAGCGGGGTGCCGCCAACCCCTCCTAGGACTAGGGCGCTTCGAGCGCGACGATCACGTACGCGAAGAGCGAGCCCAAACCGTCGATCGCGACCGCGATGTCGCCCGGATCGACGTCTTCGCCGGCATCGACGCGGTCGGCGACCTCTCGCGCCGCCCGGAACTCGGTCACGACCTCCCGCTCCTCTCCATCGCGGACGACCGGATCGTAGAGGTCGTACCCGCGTTCCTCGAGCATGCGCTCGACCAGGCGGGAGAGCTCGGGCAGAGCCTCGGCCGGCGAGTCCCTGAGGTCTTCTTCGAGCGACGCCAGCTCGCTTTCCCACTCGTGCCGGTCGAGGCCCGGTTCGGGCGTTGCCATGGCGGTTTGATGCGCACTGAGGCCGGTTCTGAAACCCCGTTAGAGTGCGCGGCGTGAAGGTTCTCGTCGTCGGATCGGGCGGCCGCGAGCACGCGCTGGCCTGGAAGCTGAGCCAGAGCCCGCAGCTCGAAGCGCTGCACTGCGCGCCCGGAAACCCCGGGATGGCGTCGCTGGGGAATTGCCACCCCGTGCGGGCCGACGACGCCGAAGGGCTTCTCGCCCTGGCCGGCGCGCTCGAGACCGACCTCGTCGTGGTCGGGCCGGAGGCGCCGCTCGTGGCCGGGCTCGCCGACCATCTCCGCCGTGCAGGCATCGCCGTCTTCGGGCCGGGCGGCGACGCAGCCCGAATCGAGGGATCGAAGACCTTTGCGAAGGAGGTGATGGCGGCGGCCGGAGTCCGAGCGACCCCGACGCTGCCGATCGCGCGACCACCCTGCGTGATCAAGGCGGACGGACTCGCCGCCGGCAAGGGGGCGTTCGTCTGCCGGACGAAGGAGGAGGTCGACAATGCGATCGCGCGCGCGAGCGAGCTTGGCGAGTCGCTGGTGATCGAGGAGCTTGTCGACGCTCAGGAAGTTTCGATCTTCGCCCTCTGCGACGGGCGGGAGGTCGTCCCGCTCCCGGCCGCGCAGGACTACAAGCGCGTCGGTGACGGTGACACCGGCCCGAACACGGGCGGCATGGGCTGTTACTCGCCGTTCCCCGGGGTCTCAGAGCGCGTGGGCGAGCTGGTGGAGGCGATTCACCGTCCCGTCGTCACCGAACTTGCACGCAGAGGAACTCCGTTCGTCGGCGCGCTGTATGCAGGCGTCTTCCTCACCGACGACGGCCCGCTCGTCTTCGAGTTCAACTGCCGGTTCGGCGATCCCGAGACCCAGGTGATCCTGCCCCGGATCGACGGCGACCTCCTCCCCGCCCTCGCCGCCGCAGCCGGCGGCGCCCTCACGGGGGTCTCTCTCGCCGAGAGCGACGATGCGGCCGTGACCGTCGCGATGGCGGCCGGCTCGTATCCGGAGCGAGGCGACGCGGGCGCACCGATCGATGGTGTCGAGGAGGCCGAGTCGGCGGGCACGGTCGTCTTCCACGCCGGCACCGCGCTGCGCGAGGGCCGGCTCGTCACGAACGGCGGACGCATCCTCAATGTCACAGGACTCGGCAACTCGATCGCAGAGGCGCGCGACAAAGCCTACGCGGGAGTCGAGCGGATCCACTTCGAAGGCTGCCGGTACCGAACGGACATCGCACTCGGAGTGGCGGAGGGAGCTCACGTTGGCTGACGGCCCTGTCGTCGGGATCCTCGTCGGCTCCGAGTCCGACATCGAGCGGATGCAGCCGGCGCTCGACGAGCTCGAGGCACGCGGGATCCCGCACGAGCTCGAGGTTCGCTCCGCCCACCGCACGCCCGATGCGGTCGCCGAGTACTGCCGCGGGGCCCGCGGGCGCGGGCTCAAAGTGATCATCGCCGGCGCAGGCCTGGCGGCCGCGCTTCCAGGCGTCGCCGCTGCCCACACCGACCTGCCCGTGATCGGGGTCCCGCTCCGTTCCTCCAAGAGCGTCCTCGACGGGCTCGACGCGCTGCTCTCGATCGTCCAGATGCCGCCCGGCGTCCCGGTCGCCTGCGTCGGCGTCGACAACGCGAAGAACGCCGCGATCCTCGCCGCCCGCATCCTCGAGTGCGCCGCCCGGTGAGCACAGTGATGCGCCGGCGAGCGAAAAGCGCCGCCGGGCAAGGACGCAGGGAGCGCTCGTGTGTTTGTCATACGGGCGCGACTGAGGACGCCGCCCGGCGCGGCTTTGCAGCCGCCGGAGCGCGCTGTGTCCGCCGGGCGACGCACCCGGCGTGAGCGACGTCGTCGAGCTGCTTCGCGGGCTCGTCGAGATCGACTCGATCAACCCGGATCTGATCCCGGGCGCGCCGGGCGAGGCCGAGCTCGCGCGCTACGTCGCCGCCTGGTGCGCGCGCGCCGGGCTTGATGTAGAGATCGAGGAAGCGGCTCCCCGGCGCCCGAACGTAATCGCGACCGCCCGGGGCTCCGGAGAAGGCCGGGCACTGCTCCTGAACGCGCACATGGACACCGTCGGCGTCGAGACCATGGAGGCGCCCTTCGACGCGAGGCTCGAGGGCGGCCGGCTCTACGGACGCGGCTCCTACGACATGAAGGGCAGCTTGGCCGCGATCATGACGGTCGCGGCCGAGGCGAAGCGGCGCGGCCTGCGAGGCGACGTCGTGGTCGCCGCCGTGGCCGACGAGGAGGTCGCGAGCATCGGTACCGAGGCCCTCGTCGCGTCCGGCCGCCGCTTCGACGCAGCCGTCGTGGCCGAGCCGCCCGAGCTCGACGTCGCGATCGCCCACAAGGGCTTCGTCGGCTTCGAGATCGAGACGCGCGGCCGAGCCGCCCACGGTTCACGCCCGGATCTGGGCGAGGACGCGATCGCGCGGATGGGGCCCGTTCTGGTCGCCCTGGACGAGCTGGCCACCGATCTCGTCTCGAAGCCGACCCACCGGCTCCTCGGCAGCGGCTCCGTCCACGCGTCGCTGATCGAGGGCGGGCAAGAGTTCTCGAGCTACCCGGAGCGGTGCCTGCTCACCGGTGAGCGGCGCACGGTCCCCGGTGAGTCGCTCGAGGACGTCGAACGGGAGCTGGGGGCGATCGCCGGGGACGCGCAGAGGAGACTGGGGGTCTCACGCCATCCCTTCGAGGCCGGCGAGGACGAGGAGATCGTCCAGCTCGTCCACGGACACGCGGGCACAAACCTGATCGGCGTTCCGTTCTGGACGGATGCCGCTCTCGTGGCCGCGTCCGGCGTGCCCACGGTCGTCTTCGGCCCCCACGGTGAGGGCGCTCACGCCGCCGTCGAGTGGGTCGACCTTGCCTCGGTAGAGCGCTGCGTCGAGGTGCTGCTCGCGGTCGCTGTCGATTTCTGCGGCTAGCGGATCAGCGCCCAGATGAGGACGACGGCCAGGATGACGATTCCGGCGAAGCCGGCGACCACCATCCAGACGGCCAGCAGGGCCCTGGC
>JACDER010000251.1 GCA_013816275.1 Actinomycetota bacterium
GCCGCGTCAGCAGGAGATCCTGCGCCGTGTCGTCCAGGAGTACGTCGCGACGGGCCAGCCCGTCGGCTCCAAGAGCCTGGTCGAGCGCTGGTCCCTGCCGGTGTCGGCGTCGACCGTCCGCAACGAGCTCGCGGAGCTCGAGACGCGCGGGCTGCTCACGCATCCGCATACGTCGGCGGGGAGGGTCCCGACCGAGCGTGGGTACCGGTTCTTCGCGACGGACGTACTCGAGCGGCTCGAGCCGCAGCCACGTGCATTCGATCTCGAGCTCTCGCACCAGCGGACCGAGATCGACCTCGCGCTGCAGACGACGACCGAGAAGCTCGCGCGCACCACCCGGCTGCTCGCGCTCGTCTCCGGCCCGCCGCTCGAGTCGACAACCGTCCGGCACGCCGAGGTTCTCGTGCTCAAGCCTGAGCTGGTGGTGGTTGTCGTGATCACCTCTACCGGCGGCGTGAGCAAGCGCATGTTCGACTTCGAGGAACACGTCGATCCGGGCGTCGCGGCCTGGGCCCGCGAGTATCTGAACGAGCGCGTCGCGGGCGTCCGCCTCGGAAGCCTGATGCTGCGAAACCGGCTCGACGACCCGGGGTTCGGTCCCCGGGAACGGAACTTCATGCGCGCGATCGCCCCAGCGTTCACCGACCTGCTGGCCGATTCGGATCGCCTGTTCGTCGGGGGAGCGGCGGGATTGCTGGACGACGTTCGCGCCGACGAGCTAGCCGCGTACCGACAGGTGCTGGAGCTGCTCGAGCAGCGGGCGGCGCTGGTCGCGCTCCTCAACCATGAGCTCGCTCCGAACCGACCGTACGTCCGCGTCGGCGAGGAGCTCGAGGATCCCGCCCTCCAGGACGTCGCCCTCGTCGGGGCCTCCTACGGCGTGCCCAACCGGATGCTCGGAACCGTCAGCCTGCTCGGTCCGCTGCGGATGGACTACGCGACCGCGATCCAGTCCGTCAGAGGCGCGGCCCTCGCCCTCTCGCGCTTCGTGGACGAGATCTACGCGGACGACTAGGAGGGCCAAGCCCTTCTAGGGCGGCAGGCCCCGGCGCTACCCTTCGAGGAATGGCGACGACCGAGCGCGACTACTACGACGTTCTCGGCCTCTCGCGAACCGCCGACGACCGCGAGATCAAGACCGCCTTCCGCCGGCTGGCGCGCGAGCTCCATCCGGACGTCTCGGACGTCCCCGACGCGGATCAGCGCTTCAAGGAGGTCGTGGAGGCCTACGAGGTCCTGTCGAAGACCGAGACCAGGCGCCTCTACGACCAGTACGGACATGCTGGCCTGAAGCGGGGAGGCTTCCAGCCGAGCCACTTCGACTTCGGCAATCTCTCCGACCTCTTCTCGGCGTTCTTCGGAGACGACCTCTTCGCGTCCGCCGGCGGACGCGCGCGGCGGCGCGGTGCCGACCTCGCGGCCGGAGTCGAGATCGACCTGGTCGAGGCGGCGCGCGGGACCTCGACCGAGATCTCCTTCCAGGTCGCCGCGCCGTGCGGGGTCTGCGACGCAACCGGCGCGGAGCCCGGCACGAAGCCGTCGACGTGTCCCACCTGCGGCGGGGCGGGAGTCCTGCAGCACGTCTCGAGAACCGTGTTCGGAGAGCTCGTCCGCTCCCAGCCCTGCCCCGGCTGCGGAGGACGGGGTCAGATCGTCGAGCACCCCTGCAAGGAGTGCCAGGGAACTGGACAGCGCCTCGAGCTGAAGACGCTCGACGTCGACATCCCGGCGGGAATCCACGACGGCCAGCGAATCCGCATCTCCGGCGAGGGACACGCCTGGTCGCTCGGAGGAGGCGCTGGAGACATCTACGTGCTCGTCCGCGTCCGACCCGATCCGCGCTTCACGCGGGAGGGCAACGACCTCTTCTCCACCGTAGACCTGACCATGACCCAGGCCGCGCTCGGGACCCGGGCCAGCGTTCCGACGATCGACGGCGAGACCGAGCTCGAGTTCGCGGCGGGAACCCAGCCGGGCGAGATCCGCGTCCTGCGCGGCCACGGCATGCCCGTGTTGCAGGGGTTCGGCCGCGGCAACCACCGCGTGCTCGTCAACGTCGTGATCCCGCGGCGGCTCGAGGAGGACGCGCGACGGCTTCTCCAGGAGTTCGAGGCGAAGGCGAGCCCGGACGCATACGACGCCCCCGAGGGCTTCTTCGACAAGCTGAAGAGCGCCTTCCGCTGACCGGCTTTCGCCGTGTCTCGGTGACCGTTCCGGCCGACCGCGCCGAGGAGGCGCGCGCGGCGATGCTCGAGCTCTTCCCCGACGGGTTCGAGGAAGCCGACCGGCCGGGCGTCCTCGAGCTCGTGGCCTACACGGATCCGGCCGGGGCGACGCGGCTCTGGCGCGCCTTCGGCGAGTACTCGTGGTCGGAGGTACCCGAGGACTGGCAGCACCGCTGGCGAGAGTTCCACCGCGCGGTCCGAGTCGGCCCGCTCTGGGTCGGACCACCGTGGCTAGAGGCGCCGCCCGACGCGATCGCGGTCGTCATCGATCCGGGCCGCGCGTTCGGAACGGGCGCTCATCCGACCACGCAGTTGTGCCTCCAGCTCCTGATCGACCTGGCGGAAGACGATCGCAGCCTGCTCGACATCGGCTGCGGATCGGGAGTGCTCTCGATCGCCGCATGCAAACTCGGGTTCGGTCACGTGGTGGCGCTGGACCACGACCCGGTGACGCTCGAAGCCGCCGCCGAGAACGCGCGGGCCAACCAGGCGACCGTGTAGCTCCGCCTGGCGGAGGCGCTCGAGGAACCGCTCCCGAACGCGGACGTCGCCGTCGCGAACATCTCCGCGTCCGCGATCGAGACCGTCGCCGAGCGGGTCGAGGCCGGCCGGCTCATCACCTCGGGGTACCTCGCGACCGAGCGGCCCGGCGTTCAACGGTACGGGCACGTCGAGCGCCGCGAGCTGGACGGCTGGGCGGCAGACCTCTGGAGCGGCCCCAAGTAGAGTTCCGGCCCACGTGGCCTCGTTTTCCGTTCGCTTCCTGGGGTGCAAGGTCTCCTACTCGGATGC